>JAUPKM010000012.1 GCA_030837445.1 Actinomycetota bacterium | reverse complement strand
TCGTGACCCAGGGCACCGACACCATCGAGGAGACGTCGTTCGTCCTGGACCTGCTCTGCCCGCCGGAGAAGCCGGTGGTCGTCACCGGTGCCATGCGCAACGCGAGCATGGCCGGAGCCGACGGACCGGCGAACATCCTCGCCGCCGTCCGGGTGGCCGCCAGCGAACAGGCGCGTGGGGTCGGGACCGTCGTCGTCTTCGGTGAGGAGATCCACGCGGCGCGCTGGGTCCGTAAGACACACTCCTCCAGCCCCATGGCCTTCACGTCCTACCCGGGGCCCATCGGCTATGTCGCCGAGGACCGCGTCACCTTCTGGACCCGGCCGGTGACCCACCGGCCGCTGCCCTGTGAACAGGTCGGTCCCAACGTACGCACGGCTTTGGCCACCCTCACGCTCGGGGACGACGGCATCGCCCTGGAGGCTCTCGGGAGCTGCCTCGACGGACTGGTCGTCGCCGGCTTCGGCGCCGGCCACGCTCCCCTGGCCTGCGTCGAGACGCTCACCAAACTCGCCAACGCGATGCCGGTCGTTCTGGCCTCCAGGACCGGGGCCGGCCCCGTCCTGACAAGCACCTACGGCTTTCCCGGCTCGGAGAGCGACCTGCTGTCCCGCGGCCTGCTGTCCGCCGGGACCCTCGACCCCGTCAAGGCCCGGGTGCTCCTGCACCTGCTCCTCCTGACCGGAGCCGACGCCCCGGAGATCGCACGACGATTCGCCCAGTAGACCCCGACCCGCCCCAGGAGGAGCACCCTTGCGCAGCCGCGAACTGACCACCGGCAGGACCTTCGGCGTCAACTTCGACCACGGCGACGACTTCTTCCCCACCCTCGCCGAGTTCTGCCGGCAGAACGGCGTCCGTCAGGGCTACGTCCCCCTGTTCGTCGCCGGCTTCGCCGAGGCGGAGATCGTCGGGGCCTGCGAGAAGATCGAGAACCCCGAGGCTCCCGTCTGGAGCAAGGTCCATCTGACCGGCGTCGAGGCCCTGGGCTGCGGCACCCTGGCCTACGACAGCGAGACCGGGACCGTCCTGCCCCACATCCACACGACGCTGGGGGAGAAGGCCCGCTCCGCGACCGGCCGCACGAGCCACCTGCTGAGCGCCCGGGTGCAGTTCCTGGCGGAGATGCTGGTCGTCGAGGTCACGAGCCCCGCCATGTCTCGCCCGAAGAAGGCAGCGCTCTTCGATGTGCCACTGCTGACTTTCCAGGACTCCTCCACGTCCGCAACCGAGTGACGTGATCATCGATCACCTCACGAGCCTCGGGCCCCGTCACCCGCGGTTGCGTTCCACCTCGCGGGCGATCTCCGCGCGGGAGCGGCCCCCCAGCTTGGCCAGGATGTGCGACACGTGCGACTGGACGGTCCGCGGCGACAACACCAGTTCCTTGGCGATCTCCGGATTGGACAGCCCCTCGGCCACCAGTTTCGCCACCGTGACCTCCGCCGGCGACAGCGCCGCCCACCCGTGATCCGGCCGGCACCGCGGGGCCCGCGACCCCCGGCGCACGCCGAACGAACGCAGCCGGGCATCCACCCGCTGCAGGTCCCGCACGGCCTCCATGGCGGTGTACAACTCGGCGACCTCACGGTGGGCCTGCCGCGCCTGATCGGTCTGCCCGGCCCTCGCCGACAGCACCGCGACGTCCTCCAAGGCCCGGGCCAGGTGCAGGCGCATCCCCGCCGGCCGGTAACGCTCCACCGCCCGCAGCACTGCGGCAGGACATTCCTCGACCAGACCGAGGCAGTGGTCTGCCGCGCTGCGAGCCTCCGGGGTCGGATCCGTTGCCGCGATCCGCGCTGCCACCGCAGCGGCCCCCTCCGCCAGGTCGGGCCGCTGCGAGTTGATGGCGAGCCGGGCCAGCGTCGGCAGGAACTCCAGGCGGGGCTCGAAGGGGTCCCAGCGGGGTTCCAGAAGTGTTTCCAGGATCGACAGCGCCTGGTCGCGGTGCCCGGACCATTCGGCGATCGCGGACCTGGCCAGGAGGCAGTAGACACCGCCGACCGCTGCACCGGCCGACTGCTTGTCCTGGGACAGCACAGCGCGTCGGCTGCTGTGTCGGATCTCGATGATGGCTGCCACCCCCTGCGCCCGCAACACCGGCACCTGCTCCGCGGTCACCTTCCGCAACTCGGCCTTCGCCTCGTCCCACCGGCCCAGACGGAACCGGTGCGTCGCCCTGGCCAGGTGGGCACGCGCCGGATCGATCCCCCGCAAGGCCAACTCACCAAGGCACACCAGGTCCTCCTCGATCCGCGCTGTCCGGTGCAGGGCCCGGAGCAGTTCCACCCGGTCGTGGAGCAGCACCGCCTGCACCGCACCCTGCCCGGGATCATTGCGCACCTCCGCCACAGCCCGGTCGAGGCATTTCAACGCTGCCACCGCGCGCCCACGCGCCCGCTGCACCGCCGCCGCGCCCCGCAACGCCTCGGCCCGCTCCCGCAGATCGCAACGGCACCGCGTCAACGCCAACGCCCGCGGGGCCGCCCACGCACACCCCACCCGGCCATCGGCCTCACCCCCGTCGCACGGAGCATCCCCGCCCACGCCGTACCGGGCCACAAGGGCCAACAACCGGACCCGCTCCCCGACCATCGCCGGCTCGTCGACGTGCTCCAACCCCCTGGCCACGCGTGCGGCCAGTTCCACGGCCAGGGCCACCCGCCCCGTCCGGGCCAGCACCGTCGCCAGCAGACGGTTCCCCGGCAGCGACAGCTCCGGATCGCAGCCGCCACCGGCGAGCTTGCGGGCCCAGGACTCTGTTTCGGCATCGTCCCCCCGGTCGCAGAGGGCAGCGGTCAGGTACGCGGTCAGCCCCGGACGGCGTCCGCTCCGGTCCGCCACATGATCGAGCACGTGGCGCAGGAGCTCCACGGCGAGCTGCGGTGAGTACCCGCACAGCATCGCAGCGTGTTCCTGGACCCAGTCGAGGGCCCAGCCGTCCACCGGGGACCGGATCAGGTGGGGAGCAACCTCCGTCACCGGGGCCTGGGCCCGGTCCAGGACGTGGGCCGTGTGCCGGTGCAGCCCCACGCGCACGGCTGCCGGGACCGACAGGTACAGGGACTCGTGCACCAGGGCGTGCCGGAAGGCCAGACGGTCGCCCGACTCCACCAGCAGCCGCAGCGCCATCGCCTCCTGCGCCTCGTACGCCAGCTGGAACACGGACCGCCCCGACGCCGAGGCCAGATCGCTGAGCGAGAAGTCCCGGCCCAGCAGGGCCGCCGTCCGCAGGCCCTGCACGGTCCGCGAGGGCAGGAAGGCCAGCGACTCCAGGACCTGCCGGTGCACGGCCCCGGCCGCGTCCGGCGGGGCCGAGGCGAGCAGGGTGAGGTAACGGGGGTTGCCCGCGGCGTCCTCGATCCGGCCCGGCGGCAGGCCCTTCGCCGTCCCCGAAAGGGTCAGGACCAGCGCTGCGCCGTCCTCGACCGACAGGGCGCCGAGATCGAGCACCGCGACGCGGCCGGCACGTCCGCGACGGATCCGTTCGATCCCGTCGCGGGCCGGAGCCCGACGGCAGGCGGCCAGCAGGAGAAGGGGAAGGCGGTCCGCGATCGCGGCCAACCGCTGCCACAGCAGCAGGCCGGCCTCGTCGACGAGCTGCAGGTCGTCGAGGACCAACACGACCGGTGCCCGGTCGCACAGGCCCTGCACCACGTCCACCGCGCGGTCGACCACGGCCGACGTCGGCACCCCTTCGGCAAGATCCTGGACCAGCGAGGTACTGCCGGGGGCTCCGGTCTCCGCGTGACTGCCGAGCATGCCCAGGACGACCCACAGCGGGAACTGACCGGCGACCTCGTCAGCGGTTCCGGCGAAAACGCTGTACCCGAGCAGGCGGGCCCGCTGCGCACAATCCGCCAGCAGGGCGGACTTGCCGATCCCCGGCTCGCCCTCCACGAGAACCACGCCGCCGTGCCCCGTGGCAGCCTCGGCGAGCCACCCGGTCAGCGCCTCGATCTCGGCAGAGCGGCCGATGAGCGGCCGAGGGGTCGGGGCGGGGCGTGGGACCGAGGGTCGGGAGGAGAGCGGCCGAGGCGAGGACCTGGTCACGTCCGGAGCACCACACTTTCCTGTTGGGCAAGCTGCTGAGGGATCCTGGGACCGCTTTCCCCGGCAGCTTCCTTGCTCCGGTTCGTTGCCTTGCAGCCCTCACCATGGTCAGGAGTCGCATCGGTGAGTTCTCATACAGGGCAGACCTATGGAAACACCCGCAGGGTGTCATCATTTCTGGTACCCCAGCACCACGGGGTGGGTCCTTGGGCCCACTTGACCTGGGTCTTCCGGGTCCACAGGCCCGTCACCAGCGGATGTTCGGAAGCAATGTGACGATGATCACGTTGTGATCCCCGCGCCAGATGGCTGATGTTCCGCCCGGCCGGATCCTCCATGATCAGAACACGCCCCAGAAGGTCCTCCGGTTCGGTCACGCGGTTCGGTCACCGGAAGACGTCCACGGCGTACCCCTTGCCGCGCCACCAGCGATCCCCCCTGCCACCGAGGAGCACCCATGACCGTGAACGAGATCGCACCGGACCTCGAGCGCGGATCGTTGAGAGTGCTGGTGGTCGACCGGAACATGGTGATGCGCCAGGGGCTGCGCTCGCTGCTCGAGGCCGGTGTGCGGGTCGGCGCCGTTTACGAGACCGACGGCTCCGACGCCGTCGAGTCGGTCGAACGTCTGCGTCCCGACGTGGTCCTGTTCACCACTCTCTGGCCGGACGTCGATGACCAGGGCCTGCTGGACCAGTTGTGCCGGCGGGCCGCGGTGCTGGTGCTGTCGAACAGTGCCGAACGCGCCCTGGTGGAACGCGGGCTGAGGGCCGGCGCGACCGGTTTCCTGGTCCACGGGCAGTTCCTCGCCGAGGACCTGGCCGAAGCCGTGCTCGCCACGGCAGGCCGGCAGCCGACGCTTTCGCCCGGCGCGGTGGCAGCGCTCGTGGAGAGCGTGCGGTCGGCGTCGTCACCACGGATCGAAACGGCCTCGGGCAGCACCCCCGCGTACGGGCTGTCCCGCCGGGAGGTGGAAATCATGGAGTGTGTCGTCTGGGGTCACGGCAACCTCGACATCGCCCGCACCCTGTGCATCAGCGAGAAGACCGTGAAGAATCACATCAACCACATCTACATGAAGCTGGGCTGCCGCAACCGCGCGGAGGCCATCTCCCTGTGGCTGGGGACCGCCCGCCCGACGGCCCCCCGCACCGTGGTCCCCCAGGCGAGGTCCCGCATCTGACGGGAGCAGTGGGGCAGCCCGAGGGAATTTCACCCTCAGCGACAGCCCGCGGTCAGGCCGGGAGATGTCCACCGGTCTGCGACGCCGGGCTCTACAAGCAGCGCAACACGGTCGAGCGCTGTTTCAGCAAACTCAAGCAGTTCCGGGCCATGGCCACCCGCTACGACGAACAGGACGCACGGGATCCCTGGCGTGCCGCAGTCATCCACCGGTAAGCAGCCAGACCCGGGACAGGCCTTGGCTCCAGTCATCCTTGACCAAGGCTGAGTCTGGCCACCCCAGCGCGGTTCGGTGGGGATAAACCGCACATAAAGGTTGAGGCGGATGTGGCGATATGTACTGCACGTCATACGATCGGCGCAGCCCTGCGTGAGGGGGGGCAATGACGCCATGGACGGGTGAGCCGGCCAGCAGTATGACACCCCCAGAGCCCTTGCTTGAACGCATGATCCTACGTACTATCGTGCATAGGAGGTTCTCATGTCTCTCGCTCCCGAAATCCTTTACCAAGTCACAGACCTGGCCCGACACCATCGCGGCGTCGTAGAGGCAGGTCGCCGTCCGGGTGGAACGATGATCCGCGACAAGGATGGTGAGGCCCTTCTGCTCGCTCCCGCCGGACCCGTCAAGCGGGAGCGCTACGCCCTTGAAGGACTCAAGGCCGCCGTTCGTGTCCTGAAGTTGCTGGGGCTGGATCAGTCGTGCGACCCGCTGCTATATGGCTCGCTGACCTGGTTGGCAGTCCTACCTCGAGAAGACCAGACGACCTTCATCTGGGAGTACGTACGCGCCTTGCAGGCTGTCGAGGGTGCAGGGACAGAGGCGGTCGAGGAACTGCTGTACGAGTGGCAGCAGACCGCGCGCGCCTGGGCCGATGACAGTCTGCGCGCTGAACTCACCGGGGAACTGAACGAGCCCTTGAGTGACGTCGAACTGTGAGCCCTGACGTCGGCAAGAGCCGGTCCGGAAGCACACGCCGTGGCTCTCAACGCGCTTCGGCGGGGCGCCCTCCCACCGCTGATGGCCCGTCACGGGAGCAAGCACAACAGGTTCTGTGGACGATCCGCCCAGCCTCGGAACAGGCACGAAAGCAGTGGGAGCAGGCGACCGACCAAGAGCCGCTCCTGATGCGAGCAGAGCGCGAACGGCTGCGGCTGTGCCCGCTCGACCGCAGCGCCAACCCGCGGCGGACCGCGCGGCTGCGAGCCGGGTTGGCGACACGGCGACTGGGCGGGGTAACGCTGCCCCAGTGGCAGCACGAACTCACCAGCGGCGGCCGGATCTGGTATTGCCCCGCCAAGGATCAGCGGATCATCTGGGTGACGAAGGTAGAACTGACACATCCCAAAGCGACGGATTGAGGCGAAGCGTGGTGTCCGTGAGCCCCCCCAGGGTCACACCGACCGCCACCGCGCGGTCAAGGCACGGGGAACACGCTCCCCGGAGCGACCCACGACCGGAGCCCAACCACCACACCGCTCGTCGGGCTGCCCGACCCCGCCAGGAGTGTCTCGGAGACCTCGAGCGATCGGCCGGCGTCACTCGGCTGTATCCCGGCAGACCGAACGCAACGGCGACCGAGCACGGTACCGTGCAGTCGAGGCGCAGCGTCGTTGTGATGGGCAAAGGGTGAGGGCCGAAGGACCAGGAAACTTGAACGGAGTCGAATAGCGGACCCCGCGGGACGCGGGGTCGAGGAAAACCGAGCGAGGTACTTCATGTTTTCTTGGCGGAACATCTGTCGTCCTGACAACGTGAAACCGCTGGCCTCGCCACCCGCGTCGGCGGCGACGCCGGCCAGATCTCCCGCTACGAGAACGGCAAGATCACACCACCGGTCGAAGCCGTCATCCGCCTCGCTGAGATCTTCGACGTCGCCACCGACCACCTGCTCCTGGACGACGTCCCCCGCCGCCCTCCACAACGCCGGCTGACTTCGTGACCACCGACGCCCACCAGCCACCGCTCCGGCAAGTACGGGCAACATTCGACGACACGACGCTGATCGTCTATCAAGCCTACCCACCACAGATCGCCGACGCGGCACTGACCGCCGGGGCCTTCGTGCCCCCGTTCAAGCTCGACCGCATGACGTGGATCAAACCGTCGCTCCTGTGGATGATGTACCGGTCAGGATGGGCCACCAAGCCCGGCCAGGAACGCATCCTCGCCATCCGCATCACCCGAACCGGATTCGAACAAGCCCTCAACGACGCCTGCCTGAGCCACTACGTCCCCGGCCTCCACGCGAGCCCTGACGAATGGCGAAGCCGCAAGCAGGCCAGCACGGTACGCGTGCAATGGGACCCCGAACGATCCCTCCACCTCGACCCGCTTCCCTGGCGAGCCCTCCAGATCGGACTCTCCGGTACCACCGCCCACCAATACGTCTCACAATGGATCACCGACATCACCGACATCACCCAGACCGCCCACGACCTGCGACGGCTCCTTCACGAGCGCGACGACGCAGCAGCACAGCACCAACTGCCCGCCGAGAAGCCCTACCCGTTGCCGCCGACGACAGCCCAAACGATCGGGGCGACCGAACTCACCTGACGACACTCACGGATTCGGCGCCGGCCACCCGCAACAGCCACTCCAACGCACCCAACGCAACCGGCCACCCCGGCACCTCCACAAGGACCAGCACCTCGTGCGGCCCTCGCCGGACGCCGTCCCACCAGTACCACTGACGCTCCTCTGGTTGCAGCCAGTGAAGCCAGTCCGCCAAACTCCAGGGTCTCTCCCGAGCGGCACGAGCACGCGTCTCCCCGCCGAGCCCGCGCCACCACGCCAGCCACTCCGCGTCCTGCTCGGCCGAAACCTCACCCGCGCAGCCCTGCACGAACCAGTTCGGAAGTCTTCGTGCCCAGACGTCCTGAGGAGGCCACCCCGAGCCCGCGACCTGCAGGACCGCACGCAACACCTCACGGCATCGGCACAGCAACTCGCTGGCGTCACCCGACGTGGTGACAGTCACCTCAACCAGGCCGACACCGCCAGCCATCTCGATCTCACGAGGCCCGTCAACGAGATGTCGCAACTCCTCAGGCAGGATCAACATCCACTCCCAGGAATAATCGTGCAGTGGAGCCCGGGGAACTCCGAAGATCGCAAACCGTACGAACTTGCCGTCTTGGTCGTGTCCACAGAGATAACAGAAGAACCCCGCGCCATGCTCTCCGGGACCGCCCTCGACGCCACATCGTTCGCGTACGACGTCGGCACATCGAAGGACTTGATGACCGTGCCCTCATGCCCCTGAGTCAACCGTTGAGCCAGGAACTCCTGCGCCCGAGCCTCATCACCGAAGTTCAAGAACAACATGTTGTCGCCCTTAATCGATACGTCACCCCCGGCACTGATATTCAGCCGAGCGTTACCAGGACCCTTGCGCCGCAGGGGGTGAGGAGGATACCGCAGGTTTGGGCGATGGTGTGGGGGTCGGGGGTGTTGCTTGGGCGGTCTTCGAGGGCTCGGACGCAGGCCAGGCCTTGCACGGTGAGTCTGTCGTTCTTGCAGAATTCCCAGGGGGTGTAGGCCTGGGGGACGAAGACGGGCCATCCGTTGTCGATGGCGGCGGTCAGGGGGGCGAGGTGTTGGGCTGCGATGAGGTTGGGGTTGTCGGGTCCGGTGGGGTGGTCGCGTCTGGGGCTGCCGCCGCGGTGGCCGGTTCCGGGGGTGGTGTCGGTGCGGTCGCCGGTGGGGGGTTGTTTCCGGTGTTTGTCGGTGCGTTGGCGGTATTCGGTGGGGGTGTA
>JAUPKM010000134.1 GCA_030837445.1 Actinomycetota bacterium | reverse complement strand
GTCCGCCAACGCGCCGAGGCTCGTCGGTCCGGTGCCCGAATCGAACGGAGGATCGACGTTGCCTGATCCTGACGTCGTTGCTGCTGGCGAGCGGATCGCCGCCAGTGGCAAGTACACACCGGCACCCGGCGGTGACGTCCCGCCGGGTCGGTCCCGCGACGATGTTGAGTTGCTCGACGACCTTGAATCGTGGTTCGCCAGGTTCATCGCCATGCCCGACCCCGAGGACTGCAAGCTGCTTGCGTTGTGGACGATATCGACCCACATGGCCAAGGAGCTCTACACCACCCCTCGTCTACTGATCGACTCCACGATGCCCGGTAGCGGCAAGACGACGGTCCTTGAGCACTTGGCGCACTTGTGCTGGAAACCTGTTCAGGCTGCGTCAATATCCTCACCGGCCTTGCTGGTGCGACTGCTGCAAGGCGGTGTGCGAACCCTGCTGATCGACGAGGTTGACCGCTCGCTAAATCCGAAGAAGCCCGGCGTCGAGGACCTCATCGGCATCATCAACAGTGGATATAAGCGCGGGGCGACCCGGCCCGTCCTGGTGCCGTCGAAGGGAGGTAACTGGGAGGTCAGCGAGATGCCGACCTTCTGTCCGGTGGCAATGGCCGGGAATAGTCCGCACCTGCCCGACGACACGAAGTCTCGGTCTATCCGCATCCTGCTAATGCCCGACCTCGACGGCGTGGTCGAAGATTCCGACTGGGAGAAGATCGAAGGCGAAGCCGAGGCGCTACACCACCGTATCGTCGCGTTCTCTGTCCGCCATCGACTGACCGTCAGTGGCGACGTCGGTCTACCCAAGGGTTGCGTCGGGAGGGCCAAGGAGAAGTGGCGACCGCTCAAGCGGGTGGCGGTTGCGAGCGGTGGTCACTGGCCATCTGTGGCCGATCAGCTAATCATGCGCGGGCTGGCCGAAGACGACCACGAACGTGACGCGGGCCTTCGCGCACTGCCTCCGGGCATGGTCCTCATGACTGACCTTTATGCCGTCTGGCCGGAGTCTCAGGACTTCGTGGGAACCAAGGATTTGGTGGCCGAACTAGTCCACCACAATCCAGGGTACTGGGGCGAACGGTCTAGCTACGGCAAGGAACTGACCGAAACCCGGTTCGGCCGCATGGTTACCCAGGCGTCAAAGATCACCTCGACACGACCGGGAGGCCGAGGGCCACGCGGTTACACGAAAGAGCAGTTCAGCCAGGTTTGGCACCGACTCGGCATAGGCCGGGTTCAACCCGGTGCACCTGGCGAACCCGGCGAACTTGGTGCAGACCCGGAGGTCGATATGCACCGGGCTAACCAAGTCCGCCAGGTGCACCGGGTTGAAGCAGAGCCCGTCGCAGACGCGGTGCAAACAGGTCAACAGTCTGCCCTCGACGCCCACCGCGACGCCCACCGCGACGTCCTTCGCGGCCGCCGCACTATCCGCGTCCGTGGTGTGGAGGTTCCGCGCTGCTACCTCTGTGGGAAGGCCGTTGCCGCCGGCCAGGGCGACGCCCATCTCAGCTGTATCAGCAACCACGGAGTGACCGCATGAAGCGCCGTGTCATCTTCCCGCCCCCCAACTACTTCACACCGGAGGAAGCCAGCGTGATAGCTATCAACCGCCCACTGACCGATGAGGAACGCCACCTCGTGAACCTGCTCGCCATCGCTTCGGTCGCGCACCAGACCGGTGTCGACGAGCGCGCCGCAGCCGAAGCCCTCGACACCTTCACCGAGACCGGCGAGGTCGTCCTTCACGGCGATGCTGAGAACGTCTACCTCGAAGTTGCTGGCAAGGTGCTCGTTCACTGCGAACGAGCGTGGCTGGCCTTCCATGCCGAGCACCCCGAGGCCATCGACCTCCCCAGGCACGCCCACCGCATCCCCGAGGTCGACCGTTGACCCTCAAGCCGTGCCTCGACTGCGGCGAGCCATGCGTCGGGCCACGCTGCCCCGAGCACACCGTCGACACCAAACCCACCGCCCACGCGCGGGGCTACGACGCCGCCTGGACCCGACTGTCCAAGCGCGCCCGACGGCTCCAACCGTTCTGCACCGACTGCGGCAGCACCGAGGACCTACAGTGCGACCACACCCCGCAGGCCTGGGCACGCAAGGCCGCTGGCAAGCCCATACGGCTCCGAGACGTTCAGGTGCTCTGTGGACCCTGCAACCGTGCCGCTGGTGCCGCACGCGGGCGCTCAGCCACCAGGGGACACGCCCCGGCCGACAGGCTGCCCGACCCCGCGGTGAGGCCAAATCCGAGTTACACACCGGTGGGGATCGTCCGATGAGCCCGGAGGACCGCGCGAAAATCGACGCGGCAGCTCGGCGCTGGTTCTTCGATGGATTCCCGACCGATGAAGCCCAGGCGGCCCAACTGCTGATCTACATGAAGATGGACGGCGACATCGCGGAGCTGCACGGCGAGATCCTGGCCGAGAAGGCGCAGCGCTACGACGACTGGCTTGCTGCTGGTCTGGGCCTGTTGGAGTCGTATGCCAATGGGGTGGATTCGCTGTGAGGGCAGGCCCGAAAGGTGCGGTGAGCGCCGACCCGTTGAGCTTCGCCCGGTGGCCGGCGGATCGCGCCAAGCGCCGGGAGCGATTCATCGGCGAGTATCTGGTGACCCCGCGTGGCCACGGCGCGGGGGAACCGTTCAAGCTGCGCCCGTTTCAGCGCGAGATCATCCGGGGATCGTTCGCGCCCGGTATCCGCTCGGCGGTGGTGTCGATTCCGCGCGCCAACGGCAAAACGATGCTCGCCGCCTCGCTCGGGATTGCCGAGATGTTCGTCGGCGCTGCCTCGGCCGAGGTCCTGGTCGTCGCCTCCGATCAGCGTCAGGCCAACATCACCTTGCGGTATGCCCGCCGCATGGTGGAGCTGAATCC
>JAUPKM010000133.1 GCA_030837445.1 Actinomycetota bacterium | reverse complement strand
GGTCTACTTCGCCGTGGTCGCCACCGGCGTCGCCTCCGTTGTGCGGGGGACGGGACAGGGGTTGGCTTTCGTGCTCGGGGTGTTGATCGGGTCCGGAGGGTGGCAACTGACGCTGGCGTTGGCGAGCGGCACCCTCAGCGGGCGCATCTCCCCGCGCGCCAAGTCGGTCACCTCGGTCGCCGGCTACCTGCTGGTGTTGGTCCTTGCCGGTGCGCTCGTGCTGGAGCTCTAGCCGCTGCCGACTTCGGGGTGGAGTGGCCGGCGCGCCGAGGGCGTGTCTGATGGATTCTGTGGGTTGGGTGCGGCACGTTGGCGTTGGTCGTGATGGCTGATCGACGTGTGTTGACGGATGACCTGTGGGCTCGGTTGGAGCCTCTGCTGCCGGATCGGGCTGAACCGCCCCGGTGTGTCCGGAGACTTTCTAGTTTGAGACTCCGACTGGTGTCGGGGTCTGGTGGTGAGCGTAGTGAGCGTGCTCTGCTTCGACGGGTGTGAGGTCGTCGCAGTATTCGTAGGGTCGGCGGTGGTTGAACCAGTCAACCCATTCGGCGGTGGCGATCTCGAGGTCGTCGAGGCCCTTCCAGGGCCGCCGCGGTTTGATCAGCTCGGTCTTGTAGAGCCCGATCACAGACTCAGCCAAGGCATTGTCGAAGGATCCCACTGCCCCGGTCGAGGGCTTGATGCCCGCGGTCGCGAGGTGCTCGGAGTAGGCCACGGACAGGTATTGGACTCCGTGGTCGTGATGCGCGATCAGACCGGCCAGGTCCCTGCCTTCGCGGCCGCGGGTCCAGATCGCCTGCTCGACTGCGTCGACGACGAACTGGCTGGCCATCGAGGTAGCGACTGACCAGCCCAGAATCCGCCGAGCGTAGGCATCGATGACGAACGCGGTGTAGCACCAACCCGACCACGTCGAGACATACGTGAAATCAGCAACCCAGAGCCGATCCGGAGCGAGCGGGCGGAAGTTCCGATCCACGAGGTCGTGGGGCTTCGACTGGCGAGGGTCACTGATCGTGGTGCGATTGACCTTGCCCCGCACCGCGCCCGCCAGACCGAGCTCACTCATGAGCCGTTCCACTGTGCAGCGAGCGATCGGCGGTGCCTCGGCGGGACGCTGCCGGTTCAGCGTCAACCACACCTTCCGAGCGCCGAAGACGCCGTAGTTCGATGCATGAACCGCAGCGATCATGGGTTTGAGGTCCTCCTCGCGCTGCTCGCGTGCGCTCGGCTGACGGCCGCGGTGTTCGTAGTAGGTCGCAGGGGCGATCTTGACGCCGAGCTCGGTGAGCCCGGCGCAGATCGACTCGACACCCCATCGCAGCCCGTCCCCGTCGCGGTTGCCCGCGACCGAGTCGATGTACCCCACGATCAACGCTGTGGCCGGTCGAGTTCGGCCGCGAAGAAAGCCGACGCACTCCGCAGAATCGCGTTGGCACGTTTGAGTTCGGCGTTCTCACGCTTCAACCGCTTCAATTCCGCGGCCTCCTCGGTGCTCACGCCGGGACGCTTCCCGGCATCAACCTCGCTCTGCCGGCACCACTTCCGCACTGTCTCCGGCGCACCGACCCCGAGAAGCTGCGCGACCTGGGTAATCGCCGCCCACTCCGACTCATGATCAGACCGAATCTCACCGACCATCCGGACCGCCCGCTCACGCAACTCCAGCGGGTACCTCGTTGACGTTCTCCCTGACATGACCCCATCCTTCCCAAGGAACGGAGTCTCCGGACTCGCCGGGGCGGTTCACCTCACAGGACTTGACCCGCCAGCGGCCGGCTCTGGTGTTGGATGTTGGAGTGGACACTGCCCCGGGGATTGAAGCGTCCGGTGATAGTCATGACGAGGCTCATCACGACGTGGCTCGTGTCGCCATAGTTGTCTACGCCATCATCACCACCCTCGGCGTCGTTGCGGCGGTGACTCTGAAGGAATTTGCGAAAGCCGAGGATGAAGTCATCGTCTCCCTTGTGGGGGCCTCTCTGGCAATCTCGGTGGCCCATGTGTGGTCGACCCTGATGGCTCACCGTCTAGTCCATCGAACTGCCCCGTCCCGGGACCTAGTGAATCGAGAGTTGCAGGTCCTCGGTAGTTATTTCGTGGTCACCCTGATGTGCGTGCTGATCATCACCGCAGGCGTTGCCCTAGGAATGACGTTCGAAGGCACCGTGGTCCTGACCGAGGTCGTACTCATCGCATGCCTGTTCGGCCTCGGAATGGTGGGCGCTCGAGGCGCTGGCGCTGGCTGGGCGCGATCCCTGGGGTGGGGGGCGCTGGACTCAAGCATCGGCGCGGCCATCATCCTCGTGAAGCTGTTGGCCGGTGGGTAGTCACCCGCAGTGACGGGGCTTCCGACACCCGCCGAGCAGATTCCGGCAGCAGCCCACGCGGATCTCTTGGGTCAAGTCGTGAGGTCGTGGACGAACCTGTGGTTCATTGGTCCTCGTCGGGCGCGCCGAGGGTGTGTCTGATGGATTCTGTGGGCTGGGTGCGGCACGTTGGCGTTGGTCGTGATGGCTGATCGACGTGTGTTGACGGATGACCTGTGGGCTCGGTTGGAGCCTCTGCTGCCGGATCGGGCGACTCGGTCGTGGTGGGCGCTGGCGGGATCATCGAGCGGTGGTGGAGGCGATCTGTTGGCGGCTGCGCACCGGGTCTCCGTGGCGTGATCTACCGGCGGATTTCCCTGTCTGGCAAACGGTGTGGTGGCGTTATGACCGGTGGGCCAAGGATGGCACGTGGGACGCGGCGCTGACCGCGTTGCAGGGTGAGGTTCACGCTGCCGGGGAGTTGGAGTGGGTGGTGTCGGTGGATTCCACGGTGGCCCGCGCCCATCAACATTCCGCCGGTGCGCGGCATCTCTGAACCGCCCCGGTGTGTCCGGAGACTTTCTAGTTTGAGACTCCGACTGGTGTCGGGGTCTGGTGGTGAGCGTAGGGAGCGGGCTCTGCTTCGACGGGTGTGAGGTCGTCGCCGTAGTCGGAGGGTCGGCGGTGGTTGAACCAGTCACCCCAGTCG
>JAUPKM010000132.1 GCA_030837445.1 Actinomycetota bacterium | reverse complement strand
ATACCGCCTGCGGTGATCTTGGTGACGGTGGCGTCGACGTAGTTCGTGGTGAACACATTGCCATCGGCATCAACCGCAATTCCGATGGGCCGTCGGCCCGTTGATCCCAACGTCGTCGAGACACCAGCGGGGGTGATCTTGGTGACCGAATTGGCTGCGAGGTTGCTGGTATAGACGTTGCCCAAGGAGTCGACCGCGATCCCGCGAGGCGTATCTGCGGTGCTACCCAGAGTCGAGGACTTCCCGGACGGGGTGATCTTGGTGACGGTGTCAGCCCGAGAGTTAGCGGTGTACACGTTGCCGAAGACGTCCACGGCGATCCCGTCCGGACCCGCGCCCGTTCGGGCGAGCACCGATGACTCACGAAGAACGGGAGCGGGTGCGGCCAGCGCAGATGGTGGTGTGCCGAGCACCCCCATTGCGACTGCACCTGACACCAAGATCAGGGCGAATCGCCTGGACAAACCGGTAGGACTTCCAGCCATTACAGCGCCGCTCTCTTGAGGTTGACGAGCCAGTCGCGACGGTAACACTGTGCGCTTGCGGGTTGCGCAGCACTTCTTGGTAGGTGGTCCCGTCCCGATCGGTCCGCAACATCCGCACCGACAGACACGCTGTTGCAGTCCGGGGCCAGAAGGCGAAACGCCGAACCACGGCGGCGAGCAGGAGATCGCGGTGAGCCTGTCCAAGAGCACCACCACCACCCGCCAGCGAGGCAGCTTTCGGCGTAGAGTCCTTGGTACGAGTGCCCAGCCGGACGAGCCGAGCATCGTCGTGGTCATTGATGATCCGAACACGGACAATCTCGTCCCGTTCACCGAATGGCTGGCTCTTGTCGGGGCGAAGGCGGTAGTCACATTGCCCAAGCCCACCGCGCTCTATCTGGATGAGGCCAGGGTGACCGGTGAAGTGTGAGCCCGGTTGTCCTCGACGCTTCGGCAGCCGTCGAAATCATCCTGAACACCGTCACAGGCCAGCAACTCAAATCCCGCGTCGCAACTGACGACGTGTGGGTGCCTGAACATTTCTACATCGAAATTGCTGGCGTCTTTCGGCGGATGCAACGCAACGGTGCGATCACCACGACCCACGCAGGCGAGGCATTCACCGAACTGATCACGCTGCGGGCCAATCGTGCCCAAGTCAAGACGCTCCTTCCTGCGGCGTGGGCCATTCGCGCCAACATCACCGTTGCGGACGCTGTTTACGTCGTCTTGGCTCAGCAGCTAACCGCTCCGCTCGTCACCGGCGACAACCGTCTTGCCCGCGCACCATCGCAGGCCCTCGGCGGAATTCAGGTCATCAGCCCAAGCGGCTAACTCAAACGAGGCGAAGCTGACCGGCGACAAACTGATCGGTAACGGTCTAACCGACCTTGATCACAAGCTGCACGCAAAAGAGCAATTACGGTCGCGCGTCTCAGGCCTCAATATGGAGGACGGGGTTGTGGGGGAACCGGGCGCCCAATCGCGTGTCCGAAACCTCAAGCGACCGAAACCCAGCGATGAGACGTTTTCGGGCGGACCCAACTACTGACGACATGTGGCAGTGAAGGGTCGGCCAAATGATGAAACCAGAGGTTTGCACGCGTGCCCGGCTTCCAAGATCATCGCTAGCGCTATCCGCTGCACGAATCCTCCCCGACCCCCGACCCCGGACCATACTTCGCGCTGGGGCAGCAGCGGCGCTGGCTGGTCGACAGTGCGGTGGCTGACCCCTGCGACCGCCACCCCCTAGGATCGGGCAGGTGAACCCCGCGCCGAGTCAGCCCGAGGCGATACACCGTCGTCTCCTTCTCCTGGACGGCCACTCGCTGGCCTACCGAGCCTTCTACGCACTCCCGGTGGAGAACTTCTCGACCACCACCGGGCAGGCCACCAACGCCGTCTACGGTTTCACCTCGATGCTCATCAACGTCCTCCGGGACGAGCGTCCGACTCACGTCGCGGTCGCCTTCGACGTCTCTCGAGTGACCTTCCGCACCGAGGCCTTTCCCGCCTACAAGGCCACTAGATCCGCCTCGCCTGCCGAATTTGCCGGCCAGGTGGAACTGACCAAGAACGTGCTGACCGCGCTCGGTATCCGTTCTCTGGCCGTGGATGGATTCGAGGCTGACGACATAATCGCGACCCTCGCAACTGAGGCCGAGGACGCCGATTTCGAGGTATTGGTGGTGACCGGGGATCGGGATGCGTTTCAGCTCATCGACGAGAGCGTGACGGTGCTGTACCCGGTCCGGGGCGTGTCGGAGCTTGCCCGGATGGACCCGTTCGCAGTGACGGCCAAATACGGCCTGCCCCCTGAGCGCTATGCCGACTTCGCGGCTCTTCGGGGCGACAAGTCCGACAATCTGCCCGGGATCCCCGGCGTGGGCGAGAAGACAGCAACCAAGTGGATCACCACCTATGGCGGGCTCGACGGCCTTGTCGAGCGCGCGGACGAAGTGCCCGGCAAGGTCGGGGACTCGCTGCGTGAGCACCTTGGCCAGGTGCTCACCAATAGGCAGTTGACCGAGTTGGTGCGCGATGTGCCGCTGGACCTGTCGGTCGCCGAACTGGAATGGCACGGCTTCGATCGGGACGCGGTACACGAGGTGTTCGATGCACTCGAGTTCCAGGTCCTGCGGGGGCGGCTGATCGACTACTTCAGCGACGAGGACTCCACCACCACTGATCGCACGATTGAGGTCACGCTGAGCTCGGAGCCGGTTCCCGCATGGCTGGCCGCGCACGGAGGCGGCCCGGTGGGCCTGGTGGTGGCGGGTCGCTGGGGTCGGGGCACCGGTGAGGTGGACTCGCTCAGTCTGGCCGCGGCAGGAGCCGACGTGCTGGCGGTGGACCTGCGGGAGGCGTCTGAGGCAGACACCGACGCGCTCGCCAGCTGGCTTGCCGACCCCGAAGCCGAGAAGGTGATGCACGACGCCAAGGGTCCGCTGCTGGCGCTACTGGCCCGTGGGTGGCAGGTCCGTGGACTCGTGATGGACACGGCACTGGCGGCGTACCTACTGCTCCCCGGTCAGCGCACCTTCGAGATCGCCGACCTGGTCGCGCGGTTCTGCGGGATCGACCTGACCCCGCCCACCGACGACGCCGGACAGCTGTCGCTGGCAGGGCTCGATCAGGAGTCCACCGTGTTGCCGCGGGCGCAGGAGGCCGCCGCGCTGCTGCCGCTCGAGGCGGAGT
>JAUPKM010000131.1 GCA_030837445.1 Actinomycetota bacterium | reverse complement strand
GCTGATCTCAGTGGACACTCAGCGGTGCACCGATCTGGACGACCTGATGGCCCAGATGGTTCGCGCGGATGAGGAATACACCTACTCGGTGGCCTGGATCGACTCGGTCGCCAAGGGTGCCAGGTTTGGCCGGGGGGTGCTCACCAGCGGCGAACACGCACGCCTCGACCAGCTCCCTGCGGGCAAGGCCGGCGATCCGTTGGCCTACGACCCCTCGATGCTGGCCACGGCACCGTCGATGGTGCCCGGTGGCTTGTTGAACAAGCTGACCGTCGGGGCGTTCAACGAGGCGTGGTTCCGGAAGGCGCCGAAGCATCGCACCGATGAGCTTCAAAGCATTGCGGCCTTCTTCCATCCGCTGGATGGGGTGTCGGAATGGAACCGGGTCTACGGACCCGGGGGCTTCCTGCAGTATCAGTTCGCGGTGCCGGATGACCAGTCGTGGTTGGTCGGGCACGCGCTGACGGAATTGCAGCGGATCGGCGTGCCATCCTTCCTGAGCGTGCTAAAGCGGTTCGGGCCCGAGAATGACTTCTACCTGAGTTTCCCCCGCGCCGGCTGGACGCTGGCGTTGGACATCCCCGCCGGCATCCCCGGCCTCGGCGACACGCTGGACGTACTAGACGCGGCGGTCATCGACTCCGGCGGTCGGCTCTACCTTGCCAAGGACTCCCGGGCAAGCAGTCGCACCATCGCGGCCGGCTACCCGCAACTCGCTGAATTCCAGCGGGCCCGCGCGGCGGTCGACCCCAACCACCTGTTCTCGTCAGATCTGAGTCGGAGGCTCCAGCTGTGATCAACGCAGTCAAACAACCCCAATCTGTGCTTCTCCTGGGCGGAACGTCCGAGATCGGGCTGGCCATCCTGGCCGCCCTACCGACCGAGCGTCTCAGCCGGGTGATCCTGGCGGGTCGTCCCGGTGACCGCCTCGAGGCAGCGAAGGCCGCGACCCAGGCAGCGATGCCGATGTCGACGGTGGAGACGGCCTCCTTCGTCGCGGAGGACTTCAGTGGCCACGAGCAGGCGTTGGCCGAGGTGTTCGACGGTGGCGATGTTGATGTCGCAATCGTCGCCTTTGGGGTGCTCGGCGACCAGGCGGCTATCAATGACGACCCAAACCTTGCGGTGCCGGTGATGCTCACGAACTACGTGGGGGCCGGCAGTGCGACCCTGCACCTGGCTGCGCTGATGGGCAAGCAGGGCCACGGCTCGTTGATCGTGCTGTCGTCGGTTGCCGGCGACCGTGCCCGCGCCAGCAATTTCGTCTACGGATCCAGCAAGGCCGGCCTGGATTCCCTCTGCCAGGGGCTCGGCGACTCACTCGTGGATACCGGCATCGAGGTTCTGGTGGTGCGGCCTGGGTTCGTCCGGACCAGGATGACTGAGGGTCTCACGGAGGCACCGTTCTCGACCACCGCCGACGAAGTCGCCCAGGACACGGTCAAGGCCTGGCGGGCGGGGAAGCCGGTGGCGTACTCGCCGCCGGTGCTGCGTGCAGTGATGGGGACGATGAAAGCGCTCCCTCGCCCGGTCTTTCGCAAGGTGAGCGCCCGCGGCTGAAGCAGCCGCCTCGGTCGGGCTCGAGCTGGACGTCCGGTATTTGTCACGGGCGTGTCGGTGCGGCTACCTGCGCAACGTCCGACCCCCGCACTATGCTCTCCAACGCGCGACTGACACTGTCGCGCGTGTCGGCGGGAGGAGCACCCGGTGCGAGCACGCATCGCCGCGGTCGTGGGCGCCCTGCTGGCTGCCCTCTGTGTCCTGGTGGGTGCGACCCCGGCGATGGCTGCCGACGGGCCCACTGCAATCAAGGGCCTCATCATCGGCCCGGACAAGCAGCCGGTGGCTGGTGTGAAAATCACGGTGACCAACGCCGAGGACCTCACCGTCAACGGTAAGACCACCGTCGAGGGCGCCTTCACAAAGACCGTCAGCACCAACAAGGTGGGGGTCTGGGAAGTCCCATTGCCGACCGGTGGCGAATACACCGTGAGCCTCGATCAGCAGACCCTGCCGCCGGGGGTAAGCCTGCGCAACACCAGCCAATCCAGCCGGACCGTGGATGTCTTCACCGGTCGAACCTCATCGGTGCTATTCCCCACCTCCAGCGGAACCGGTCCAGACGAAGGCGACCAGCCCTCGTCCAATCAGGCGCTGCAGCTCACCGTCGACGGCCTGCTATTCGGCCTGATCATCGCGTTGGCAGCTATCGGACTCTCCCTGGTCTACGGCACGACCGGCCTCACGAACTTCTCCCACGGCGAGTTGATCACCCTCGGCGCGTTGGCGGCGTACTTCTTCAACAACATCCTGGGTTGGCCGTTCGTGTTCGCCGCTGCAGCGGCGGTTGTGGTCTGTGGAATCGCCGGTGCCCTGCAGGACCGACTGCTGTGGCGCAACCTGCGCCGCCGGGGCACCGGCCTGATTGCGATGCTGGTGGTCTCGATCGGTTTCGGCATCCTGGTGCGGTACGTCTACCTGTTCTTCTTCGGCGGCTCGACTCGACAATACGCGTCCTTCAGTGGCCAGCCGGGAATCGAGCTGGGCCCGATCGTGATCACCCCGAAGGCTGCGGTCGGTGCCGTGGTGGCACTGCTGTTCCTGCTTGCGACCGCCTATTGGTTGCTGCGCACCAAGAGCGGCAAGGCGAGTCGCGCGATCTCCGACAATCCGGCGCTGGCGAGCGCCTCCGGGATCGACGTCGAGCGGGTCATCAACCAGGTGTGGATCCTCGGCGCCGGGCTCGCCGCGCTGGCCGGCATCCTCTACAGCCTGAGCAACGGCGTGAACTGGCTGGAGGGCTTCTCGATGCTGCTCCTCGTGTTCGCCGGCGTCACCCTGGGAGGACTCGGCACAGCCTTCGGGGCATTGGTGGGCTCGCTGATCGTGGGACTGATGATTCAGCTATCCACCCTGTTCGTTCCGCCCGAGTTGAAGAACGTGGGCGCACTGGTCATTCTCATTCTCATCCTCCTCGTCAGACCGCAGGGCATCCTCGGTCGACGCGAGCGGGTCGGGTAGAGGGGGCGCGGACATGGACTGGGGAAACATCTTCAGCCAGGCCATCACCCAGGGTTTGGGTGTGCAGGCAGTGATCTTCGCGCTGGCTGCGATCGGCCTGAACGTGCACTTCGGGTACACAGGCCTGCTCAACTTCGGGCAGGCAGGCTTCCTCGCGGTTGCCGCCTATGGCCTCGGCGTCACCATCGTCTTCCTCGGGTTGCCGCTCTGGATCGGCATCATCGTCGGCATCGTCGCCGCCGTGCTGTTGGCGCTGCTGCTCGGTCTGCCGACGCTCCGACTGCGGGCCGACTACCTGGCGATCGTCACCATCGCCGCAGCCGAGATCATCCGGTTGTTGGTGCGCTCGGTAACCTTCCGTGAGATCTTCGGCGGCTCCGACGGCCTCAACAAGTTCGCCGACGAGTTCTACGAATTGTCGCCGTACTCGCAGCCGCTGAAAATGGGCCCGATCGACCTCAGCGCGAACGATCTGTGGGTCGTCACCATCGGTTGGCTGCTGGTGGCTGCCTGCTGCGTTCTCGTGTTCCTGCTGATGCGTGCCCCGTGGGGTCGCGTGATCAAGGCAATCCGGGAAGACGAGGACGCGGTCCGCAGCCTCGGCAAGAACGTCTACTTCTACAAGATGCAATCGCTGATCCTGGGCGGCGTGCTCGGCTGCTTCGGTGGCTTTGTCGCCGCGGTCGCGTTCCAGTCGGTGCAACCGGACTTCTTCGCCACCGACCTGACCTTCTTTGCCTACGCGGTGCTGATCCTGGGTGGTGCCGGCCGGGTGCTCGGGCCGGTGCTCGGCGCAATCGTGTTCTGGTTCCTGCTGGTGTTCATCGACGGCGCGTTGGCCGGGGCTGTGCAGGATGGCACCATCAGCTTCATCCGCAGCGACCAGGTCGGTCAGGTGCGCTACTGGATCCTCGGTGCCTCGCTGATGCTGCTGATGATCTATCGGCCACAAGGGATCCTCGGCGACAAGAAGGAGTTGGCGCTCGATGCCCGATAGCCCCGTGCCGGTGTCGCCGCGCGCGTCTGCGGCTGACGCTGCTGCTCCTGCGGTCGGCACGCCCCTGCCCGGCAGCCCGGTCGCACCCGGTGAGTTGCCGGCCGGCAAACGACGCGCGATGGTGGCCCTCGCGGGGGTCGCGCACGAGCCGGGCGTCGCCAAGCCCGACGCCATCCTGATCGCCGACGGCGTCGTCCGCCGATTCGGCGGGTTGGTCGCGGTCGACGTCGAGCACGTCGAGATCCAGCGCGGCGCCATCACCGCCCTGGTCGGACCCAACGGCGCCGGTAAGACCACCTTCTTCAACCTGTTGACCGGCTTTGACCAGCCGCAGGAGGGCCAGTGGCGGTTCAACAACATCGAACTCGCCGGGAAGCCGGCCTACAAGGTGGCGCGGTTGGGAATGGTGCGCACCTTCCAGTTGACCAAGGCCCTGAGCCGCCTGAAGGTGATCGACAACATGTGCCTTGGCGCCACCGGCCAGACCGGTGAGCGGTTTCTGGCCGCCCTCATCCCGGCGTTCTGGCGTTCCCAGGAGTCCTCGATCGAGGCCAAGGCCGACGGTCTGCTCACCCGGTTCCAACTGGACGCCAAACGGACAGACTTCGCCGGGTCCCTCTCTGGCGGCCAGCGCAAACTGCTGGAGATGGCTCGGGCGTTGATGAGCGACCCCGATCTGGTGATGCTGGACGAGCCGATGGCCGGGGTCAATCCGGCCTTGACGCAGTCGCTGCTGGGTCACATCAAGGATCTGCGCGAGCAGGGTATGTCGGTAGTCTTCGTCGAGCACGACATGGATGTAGTCCGTGACATCAGTGACTGGGTGATCGTGATGGGTCAGGGTCGGGTGATCGCCGAGGGGCCACCCGAGGCGGTGATGGCCAATCCGGCGGTCATCGAGGCCTACCTCGGCGCCCACCACGACAAGGCGCTGACTGCGACTGGTGAAGCGCTGAGCTACACGGAGATGGAGTAGCCATGGTGGAGGTCTCCCCCGACGACGCCGGGGAGTTCGAGCGCGAAATCGATTTGGACGCAGCGCAACGCGGCGGTCACCATCACGCTTCCACCGCGCACCAGGACCGCGGCGCCCACCTGAACGCCGCCTCCGGCGCGGTCGTCCGGATGGACGAGGTCGTCGCCGGCTACATCCCCGGTGTGAACATCGTCAACGGGGCCGACCTGTACGCCCAGCAGGGCGAGTTGGTCGGGATCATCGGACCCAACGGCGCCGGGAAGTCCACCCTGCTGAAGGCGCTGTTCGGGCTCGTCAAAGTGAGTGCCGGCAAGGTCACCCTGGGCGGTGACGACATCACCAACATGCGGGCCGACCAGTTGGTGCAGCGCGGTATCGGCTTCGTCCCGCAGACCAACAACGTCTTCCCGTCGTTGACGATCGAGGAAAACCTGCAGATGGGCTGCTACCAGCGACCCAAGGTGTTTACTGAGCGGTTCGAGTTCGTTTCGGGACTGTTCCCGGCATTGTCCGACCGTCGCAAGCAGCGTGCCGGCAGCCTCTCCGGTGGGGAACGTCAGATGGTCGCGATGGGACGCGCGCTGATGATGGATCCGGCCGTGCTGCTGCTCGACGAACCCAGCGCCGGCCTCTCCCCCGTGTTGACCGACGACGCTTTCGTGCGGGTCAGGGAAATCAATAAGGCTGGCGTGACAGTGATCATGGTCGAGCAGAACGCTGCCCGCTGTCTGCAGATCGTGGACCGCGGCTACGTCCTGGACCAGGGTCGCAATGCCTACACCGGCACGGGCGCGGCGCTTGCCAATGACCCGAAGGTGATCGAGCTCTACCTCGGCACCCTCGCCAAGACCTGACGCGATGGGGCAGGCGGGGCTGCGCTGCAGGGACGCTGGATTACGGCCCATACTGCTGTCATGAGCGAGGCCGTTGAACTGTCCCACGAGTTCGTCGCACTACAGTCACGCGGGTTGCTGGCGCTGCCCAGCGCCCTGCGTAAGAAATACGGACTGGACGAGCCCGGTGCGCAGGTGGAGATCACCGAAAGG
>JAUPKM010000011.1 GCA_030837445.1 Actinomycetota bacterium | reverse complement strand
CAGTTCGACACGGTCTACGCCGAAGGCAGCTACCTGCTGCGCCCAGGCACTTCCGTCGGCGGTTCGCAGGTGCTCGGATTGGCCACAGCTCAAGGCGGGTTCGTCGAAACCACCTTGCCCGAACCCGGCAGGTACCCGTTTGTGTCGCACACCATGGCCGATGCCGAACGAGGAGCCCACGGGGCGTTGGTGGTCCGATGAGACGGGGCTCCACGACTGTCGAGACCGTGGGGGTGATCGGTGCCGGCGTCGCGGGCCTCGCCGCGGCTGGGGTGCTGGCTCGGCAGGGATTCAAGGTCGAGGTCTTCGAAGCAAATGACAAAATCGGCGGTTGCTGCTCGACGACCGAAATCGGGGGCTTCACGTTCAATGACGGCGCCCTGTACCTGGCTTTGCCAGCCCTGCTTGACCGCACTTTCGAGGCGGTTGGGTTGGATCGGCGATCTGCTCTTCCGCTGCGACGGATCACGGCGCCACAAACCACTGTCCTGCCCACTGGTGATCGCGTCACCTTCGGTGATGGTCGACGTATCACGGTTCAGCGAGCTCGAGGAACGATCGACGAGCTACTGCTGGAGCGTGAACTTGACCGAATGATGTCGCGCTGGGAACCAGCATTGCGCCTGCTCACTGATGAGATCCTGGCCGAGCCGCTCTCCCTCCCGCGCGCCCTGGCCAAAGGGTGGCGGCAGTTGCCCAAGTTTCGCGGGACAGTGGCCGCCGAGCTGAATCGTCTTTTCAGCGACGACGCCGTTCGGGCGGCGATGTCAGGAGTCCTGTTGTACACCGGAATCCCCCCACAGCAGCAACCCGTCATCTCCATCCTTGGTCTTGTCACGTTGTTCAGCGACGGCTTTCATCTGCCGGAGGGTGGCATGGGACAAGTGCCCAAGGCCTTAGGTGACGCCGTCCGCATCGGCGGGGGGAAGATTCACCTCAACAGCCGAATCGACCGGATTGCCGTCAGCGGAGATCGTGTCCGAGGCCTGCGCCTTCGAGGTCAGGAACTGGTCGAACTGGATGCAGTCGTCTCCACCGCCAGTGGAATGTTGACGTTCGGCTCGTTGCTGAGCCCGACGGATTCGCCCCGAAGGTTGGCGCGCAAGGCCGAACGGGCGCAACTTTCGCATAGCGCGTTTTCGGTCCAACTTGGTCTGCGGAACAAGATCAACACACCCAGTCACTCGAATTGCCAGTTGCCGTTGATGGAGCGGCAAGGCGACGTTTTCAGCCCGTGCGACGACGGCGTGAAGTGGCTTGTCTACGACACGCCGACGGTGACCCTGCCGGAATTGTCGCTCACGGGCGGCAGCATCATCGAGATGTACCCGCCGGTGCAGCGGGGTCTACCCATCGATGACTGGACCGATTCGCGCGACGCTCACATTGTCGACAAAGCCTTGGAAGCACTGTCGCGAGTCCACGATCTGGATGTCGCCGTGACCCGGGTAACCAGTCCGAAAGGCTTTCAGGACAGACTCAATCTGTATCGCGGGGCGGTGTACGGATTGTCCCCGAAGGTCGCACCGTGGAACCATTTTCCCCACCGCACTGCTATCCGGGGCTTGTATCAGAGCGGCCAGACAACGTACCCGGGATATAGCGTCGGACGATCAGCCATCTCTGGCGTCCTGGCCGCCGAAGCACTTATACAGGACCAGTGACACCCGGCGCCGACCCTGCGGACTCACCCTGCAGCAGGGCAACCGGCTACCGCCGCGGCGCCCAAAGCGGGTAAGGCAAACCTGCGAGGCGGTTGATCGCCAGCCCTTCCAGGATCATCAGCACCACCGCGATCATCAGGATCAGCAACTGCTCCGGGGTCCGCATCAGGCCGAGGGCCACGATCAGGGTCGTCGCGCCTGCCGGCGCGTGCGGCACCCCCAGCCAGACCATGAACGACAGGGTCAGGCACAGTGCGACGGTGGCAGCCCCCACCCGAGGCCAGGTGACATCCTCGAGGTCCGGTGCCACCGTCGTCAGTCCAAAGATGAGTAGAGCCAGAAAGCCCGCGACCACCCCGATCAGATGCCCGCAGAAGACGTTGCGAGGGGCCGCCTGATCACCGAGCGCGGCGAAGAAGAGCAGGAATGCGGTGGGCCCGAGTGACGGGAACACGAAAGGCTGGTCGGTTACCGCCGCGATGCTGGAGAGCACGGCGATGGAGATTGCGGAGTTGATCAGAACATAGGCGCCGAGTACGATCCGGCTGTTGTGCCGCGTTTGCAGCCCCTTGAGGCCGAACCGGGTGGCCAGTCCGTGTACCTGTGCTGGCAGGTCGCCGTAGGGTCCTCGAGGTTCGCCGCCAGCTACTCCGGACGCCTCGATCCGAGCCTGCTCATTCGTCATCGGTGATCCTTTCGCTGCGGCGGAATCAGTCTCGACCGATCGTCTGCCAACGCCGGGACGTTCCCGGATTGGGGATGTGAGCAGCTGCCCTGCTCCGGTAGACGATGTACGGCCGGGTCAGATAGAACACGGGGGCACTGAAGGCGTGCACCAACCGCCCCCAGGGGAAGAGCGCGAAGAAGAGCCAGGCGATGGTCACGTGGACCTGATAGATCGTCGGCGCACCGACCATCAGCGAAGGGTCCGGCTGAAGGTAGAACAGGCTGCGGAACCATTCACCGACCGTCGGACGGTAGTTGTAGCCGGGACCGAAGATGTTGTAGCCCACGGTCTCGGCCATTCCCAGCAGGATCATGATCCACAGGATTATGAAGGTCATCAGGTCGGTCCAGGTGGTGGCGCTGCGCACTCGGGGATTGTGGAGTCGGCGCGCGGTGAGTATCGCCAGCCCGGCCACGCACAGCACCACCGCGAATCCGCCCGCATACTTCGACACGGAGGCGTATAGGGATTCGTTGATACCGAAGAACTCAGTCCAGGATTCGGGTATCAAGATGCCGAGCACATGCCCGGCGATTGCCAGCAGCGCGCCGTAGTGGAACATCATCGCGCCGATGATGAGCCACTTCTTTTCATACAGTTCCGAGGACCGGCTGCCCCATCCGTACTTGTCGAACCGATATCGCCACACCAGCCCGACGACGAAAACGGCAATCCCGATGTAGGGCAGGATTCCGAAGAGCAACCAGTCCCAGGTGCTTGCGGTGGAATCGGTCATCTGCGGGCCCCGCTCACGCTGGCGTTCTCAATCTGGTACACGTCCAACCCAACCGACTCCTCGGGCGGGCCCTCAGCGGCCAGCGACACCACTGCGGCAAGATCGGCGTCGTCGAGTCGGGGTAGCACGGCGAGTACGGCAGCGATCAACGGCGCGAAAGGGTCGTCGAAATCGGCCAGGGAGCGACGCAACAGTTCCAATGACCGCCGATGTGATCCCAGCAACCGGATCCCGCGGGGTTCGTCGGCCGCGAACTCCAACAGCAGCGGAAGGTAGTCCGGGAGTTCCCCGCTGCTGATGTCGTAACCGTGTCGTAGGAGTACATGTTTGATCTGCAGGAGCGCGGCCCCCCGATTGCGGGTATCGCCATGAGTGAGGTACGTCAGATGCAGGGGAGTTCTGCGTCGGAAGTCGAACGCGGCGACGTAACGTTGTTCGCGCTCGTCGGCGGGCAGCGCGACCCACCAAACCGTAAATGATGTAAGGGCATCGGCGGCGCCCCCGGCAGGCAATTGCCGTGACCGAACAATCAGATCGGGGTAGAGCGCGACCGTGTCCGGCGTCGGGTAATCCAGCAAGACCGAAACGATCGACAACAGCGTGGATGTTCCCGCCGGGTCGAGTGATCGCCGGGAGGACCTGCGCAGGATGCTCATACCGCACCTGCCTGACCGAACGGGTTGCCCGTGGTCAGCTCGCCGTTCCACCCGAGCAGGTTGAACCGTTTGTTGCCGTCCCCGTCGACAAAGATGCTGCCACTGCCGTCTGTCGCCGGGATTCCTCCGGAACCCAACCCGCGAAACTCTGCGCCCTGACCCTGCCCGACGAGTGCTTCGGCGACTCCGGGGCCGCCAGGGAAGTCCAGGCTGCAGTGCTGCGTCTGCAGTGCACCGGCGTCCTCGCGGTGAGCGGTCGGGATGACGTATCGGTCTCGGTACTCGCCCACCGCCAGCAGTCGGAACAACTTCTCAACGTCATCGTCATCGAAACCGACGGCAGCGAGGAGGTCGTCGGGCACATCCTCACCGAACTGCATGGCCCGCTTGACTGCCCGCAGCACCGTAAGTCTCCGCAGAGCGTCGCGCACCGGAGCCGCATTTCCGGCCGAGAAGATCGAAGCGAGGTAGTCGATGGGAATTCGCAGATTCTCGATCCCCGCCAGCACCTTCTGGGTGTCGTCGGCATCGAAACCGGCATCGGCGGCATTATCGGCCATTGGAGCAAGCGGAGGGACGTACCAGACCATCGGCATCGTGCGGAACTCGGGATGCAGCGGAAGCGCCACCCGCAAATCCTTGGCCAAAGCGTAAACCGGTGAGTTCTGAGCCGCCTGCAACCAGTCGAACGGCACGCCACTGCGCTCTGCGGCACGGAGGACCTCTGGGTCGCGCGGATCCAACATTACGCGTCGATGGGCCTCGACGAGGTCGTGCGCCTCAGGGGTCTGGGCCGCGGCCGTCACCGCGTCCACGTCATACAGGACCACGCCGATGTAACGGATACGGCCGACGCAGGTCTCCGAACAAATGGTTGGCTGACCATCCTCGATCCGGGGGTAGCAGAACGTGCACTTCTCGGCCTTGCCGCTGACGTGGTTGAAGTAGACCTTCTTGTAGGGGCAGCCCGACACGCACATCCGCCAGCCGCGACAGGCATTCTGATCGACCAGCACGATCCCGTCCTCGACGCGTTTGTACATGGCGCCCGAGGGGCAGGAGGCGACACATGCCGGGTTAAGGCAGTGGTTGCAGATCCGGGGGAGGTAGAACATGAACACTTGCTCATACTCAAGCTGCGCCTGCTGTCCCAGGGAGGCTGCGTTCGGGTCCTGCTGGAAGCGCTCGTTGGTGCCGGCGAGGTTGTCATCCCAGTTGGGTCCCCAGGTGAGCTTCAACGGCTCTCCGGTCAACCGGGATCGGGATTGGACGACGGGGGAGTGTTCCTGCAGCGGAGCACTGACCAGGTTGGCGTATTCGTAGGTCCACGGCTCATAGTAGTCGTCGATTTGAGGCAGGTCGGGATTGCCGAAGATGCTGAGCAGTTTGCGGATTCGGCCGCCGGCCTTGAGTTTGAGTCGGCCCTTGCCGTCCAGGGCCCAGCCGCCCTTCCAGTGTTCGTTGTCCTCCCACCGCTTGGGATAGCCGACCCCAGGTTTGGTCTCAACGTTGTTGAACCACACGTAGTCGGTACCCGAACGGTTGGTCCATGCTTGTTTGCAGGTGACGCTGCAGGTGTGGCACCCGATGCATTTGTCCAGCGCCATCACCATCATCAGTTGCGCCCGCACCCGCATCAGTACTGCACCTCCTGCGACCGCCGCCGCAGCACCGCAACCTCATCGCGTTGAGATCCTGTGCAGCCGTAGTAGTTGAAGCCGTAGGACAACTGGCCATAACCACCGATCATGTGAGTGGGTTTGAGCAATGCCCGGGTCAGACTGTTCTCGGTACCGCCCCGTCGACCAGTACGTTCGGTCAGCGGCGTTTGCACCTGTCTGTCCTTGGCGTGATAGACGTACACCAAACCCTTCGGCATCCGCGGAGACACTGCGGCCACACCGTCGATCACGCCGTTGCGATTCCACACCTCGGCCCACTCCCCGTCTCGTAGCCCGATCTCGGCCGCATCCTCGACACTGACCCAGACTGTCGGCCCGCCCCGGAACAGGGTGAGCATCAACAGATCGTCCTGGTATTCGGAGTGGATACTCCACTTACTGTGCGGAGTTAAGTACCGCACCGCAATACTGCCCTCGTCGAGGTCGTGCACCTGTGAGTACTTCGCCATCATGTTCAGCGGTGGTCGGTAGATCGGCAGCATCTCGCCGTACTCCTTCATCCACTCGTGGTCCAAGAAGAACGAGATCCTGCCCGTCAATGTGCGCCAGGGCAGCGACTTGCCTACGTTGACGGCGTAACCCGTGTACGCCTTTTGCGCTGATACGTCACCGGTCCAATCGGGCGAGTTGATGACATGTTGCGGACGCTGGCTGACGTCGTCCCAGGTAATCCGGGTGTCGCTTTGGCCGGCCACCAGGTCGGTCAGGTCCAACCCGGAAACCGACTCGGCATCGCGCCAGAGGTCCAGCGCGACCGCACCGTTGGTGGCACCGGAGAGCGCCAGCATTGCCTCCGCGCAGTGTTGATCCGTCGTCAACTGCGGTCGTCCCGCCGCTGGCCCGGTAGCCACGGTGCCGTTCTTCTCTGCCAGCCAGGCGACCTGTTCGGTCGGGACGCTGTGGTAATCCTTGGCCGTCACACCGGCGGTCTCGACCCTGGGTCCGAGTGCTTGCCACTTGGCATGCACCGCTGCGTAGTCGCGTTCAACGACTACCAGCTTCGGCGCATTCACACCAGGATTCGGCCGACTACCGCTGACGCGCCAGTCATCCACCCGTCCGTGCGGAACGGACAGTTCGCCGGCGGAGTCATGCGCGATGGACACGGCGACGATGTCTTGGCGAACCCCCAGGTGCTTGGCCGCCAGCTCACTGAATGACTCCGCGATCGCGCTGAAAGCGTCCCAATCGCTGCGCGCTTCCCAGGGCGGGTCGATCGCCTTGTTGAACGAGTGCACGAACGGATGCAGATCGGTACACGATAGGTCGAACTTCTCGTACCAGGTCGCCGCCGGGAACACGACGTCGGCGAAGTTGGCGGTACTGGTCATCCGGAAGTCAAAGTTGACCAGCAGGTCGAGCTTTCCGATGGGTGCCTGATCTCGCCAGATGACCTCCTGCGGCCGACGATCCGGCTCGGTCTCGCTGGCGTCCGCGTTCGCGGCGCCTCCCAACAGGTGACGGATGAAGAACTCATGACCCTTACCCGAGCCGCCAAGGATATTGCTGCGCCACACCATCAACAGCCGCGGAAAGTTCACCGGGTCATCTGGATCCTCGACGCTGAACCGCAACGAACCGTCCGCCAGCCGATCGACGACATGTTCGGCTGGTTCCTTGCCTAGCGCCCTGGCTTCGTCCGCTAGATCGAGGGGGTTCGCCGCAAAGGTGGGGTAGGTCACCTGCCAACCAAGTCGAACAGCCACGTTGAGGCAGTCCATGAAGGATCGCCCTTCGAACCTGCCATCACCCAGGGGAGAGGCGAGGTCGTCGGCTTGCCACACCTCGTAGCGCCACTGGTCGGTTGCCGTGTAGTAGTACGCCGTGCCGTTGCACTGTCGCGGCGGCGCGCTCCAGTCCAAGGCGTGCGAGAGGGTCACCCAGCCGCCGAAGGGTCGGATGGCCTCTTGCCCCACATAGTGGTTCATGCCGCCGCCATTGCGTCCGACGGTTCCGCAGGCAATCAGCAACGTCAGGATCGATCGGTACACGGTGTCGGAGTTGAACCAATGGTTGATGCCGGCGCCCATGATGGCCATAGCCCGACCCTCGGTCTTCTCCGCCGCGGTGGCGAATTCCCGCGCGATCCTGATGCACAGCGCTGCATCGATCCCGGTGATGTCCTCCTGCCAAGCTGGCGTATACGGTTCGGTTGCGTCCTCGTAGCCCGTGGGCCAAGTACCTGGCATATCCGGGCGTTCGACACCGTAGTGAGCGAGCATGAGATCGAACACAGTGGTCACCGGAACGCCGTCGACGTCGATCACGGGGACGCCGCGCCGCACTACCCCGGCCGGTTCCTGGTCGAAGCGCGGGAAGAGTACCTCCGCCGTTCCGGTGCCGTGCTTCGCCATGCTCATCGCGGGCACAAGATCGTCGAGCCGAAGGTTCCAGGTGCCCCGATCCGAGTCGGCGTACTTGGCTGCCATAACACCGGGCGGACTGACGATCGTCGCAGTCGCTTCGTCGAAGATGACCGGTCGGAAGGCGGCCAGTTCAGGTTGCTCGCCCAAATCGGACACCGTCATCATCCGATCTGGCACGTACCCGCCCCTGGGGCTCTCTGCCAGCCGCACGAGAAACGGCAGATCTGTGAAGGTGCGGCAGTACTCAGTGAAATAGGGCGACTGCCGGTCGACGTGGAACTCCTTCAGGACCACGTGCCCCATGGCCATGGCCAGAGCGCCGTCACTTCCCGGTGCCACCGGCAGCCAATGGTCGGCGAACTTCGCATGCTCGGCGTAATCCGGGGCAACCACCACCACCTTCTCTCCGTGGTAGCGGGATTCGGCAAGGAAGTGCGCATCAGGTGTTCGCGTCACGGGCACGTTGGAGCCCCAGACGAGCACGTACGACGAATTCCACCAGTCCCGAGCTTCGGCAACATCGGTTTGTTCGCCGAAGGTCTGCGGGCTGGCCGGAGGAAGGTCCGCGTACCAGTCGTAGAACGAAACGTGCGCACCACCTGTGAGGGCCATGTAGCGCGAACCGGACGCGTAGGACACAGGTGACATGGCCGGCAGGGGGGTGAACGCTGCGGCCCGATCGGGGCCATGGACTTTGATCGTGTGGACATGGGCGGCGGCGGTGATCTGCACCGCCTCGTGATACGTCGCCCGCATCAACCCACCCCGGCCGCGCTCGCCCTTGTAGCGTGCTACCAACTCGGTATCCGCCTGGATGGCTGACCATCGTTCGACCGGATCGGGGTGACTGTCCGCCATCGAGCGCCAGGACCGCAGCAGCGCGCCGCGAACGTAAGGGAAGCGCACTCGCGCCGGGCTATAGACGTACCAAGAAAAGGAAGCGCCCCGAGGGCAGCCGCGCGGCTCATGGTCGGGGACCCCAGGTGGGGTCTGCGGATAGTCGGTCTGCTGCGTCTCCCAGGAAATGATTCCATCGCGGACGTACACCTTCCATGAACAGGAACCAGTGCAGTTCACGCCGTGCGTGGACCGGACCTCCTTGTCATGGCGCCATCGGTCGCGATAGAACTCTTCCCACGAGCTGGGGTCCTCCCGGTCGACGCTTCGTGCGTCGGAACTGACCGTTCCCTTGGTCAGATGGCGCAGTCCCGGCGGCATCAGCGGGTCGGCGCCGTGCGCCTGCGAGCGGGGTCCGGACATGCAGTCCTCCTGGGGAAAGGCACCTAGGCGCCGATCGGGACTCGATCGCCCTCAGCGGGCCGCGACGCCGCGGAACTTGGACATCGTAGCCATTTATTACACTTGTGTCGTGAATAATGTGCCCGATTCGGATCAGGCCTACGATTGGACCCCAACGGACGCCGGAGAAGACCCGCTCCGGAACTACGAAGCGTTGCGGGAGCGGTGCCCGGTGGCGCATAGTGAAGCCGAAGGTTGGTCATTGCTGAGGCATGCCGATGCACTCGCGGCCTTGCACGACCCGGCGACGTTTAGCTCACAGGTGTCGACCCACGTGGCTGTCCCCAACGGGATGGATGGGGCGGAACACGCAGCGTTCCGGGCGATCGTCGACCGGTGCTTCACCCCGGAGCGAGTGGCGGCATTCGCTCCGCAGTTGCGAGGAATCGCCCAATCGCTGGTGGCAGACCTGCCCGTGACTGCTGGCCTGACCGTTGAGGTGATGGATGGGCTGGCAGAGCCCTACGCGGCCCGTGCCCAGTGCGCCTACTTGGGCTGGTCGACGAGTGTCGCCGAGGACTTGCGGGCGTGGGCCATCGAATCGCGGTTGGCGACCCGGAGTCGGGACCGCGACGAGCTCGACCGAGTGGCCCGCAGATTCGACCACATCATCGTCGCGGAGCTCGACCGGGCTCGTGCTCAGAGCGCTGCCACGCCGCCGTCGTTGACCCACCAACTAGTGGCTGAACGAGTGAACGATCGACCGCTGACCGACGAGGAACTGGTCAGTATCGTTCGGAATTGGACCGCGGGGGAGTTGGGCACGATCTCGGCCGCTGTCGGCATCACGGTGGCATTCCTGGCTCGTCACCGCGACGTGCAGGACATGCTGCGCGCCCAGCCGAATCTGCGGCAGGCGGCCATTGATGAGATGCTGCGACTGGAACCACCGCTCTTGTCCAACCGGCGGCGGACCACCCGAACCGCGCTGGTCGCGGGCCGGTCCATCCCCGCAGAAGAGCCTGTGACGATCCTGTGGCCAGCGGTGCAGCATGACCCGACCGTATTTCCCGAGCCGAGTGAGTTCCGGCCTGATCGTGACGCAGCCCACAATCTGCTCTACGGCCGTGGTGTGCACTACTGCCCAGGGGAGGGCCTAGCGAGGCTGGAACTCGAGATTGCGCTGGACACCCTACTTATGCAGCGGCCCGGGTTCCGGGTGGCTGCCGCGCCGGTCCGCGCGATTCCGCCCGCTGGCGGGTTCGCCGAGGTGCAAGTCACGTGGGGACCGTCCCGGCGCAACCCCACTTCATAGGCGCCCGACGCAAATCCTGGGCGGGAGTGGTGTCGGCAACGTCGCCGAGTGGGACTCACCCCGACGCGGTGCGGCGCCTGAGGAGGGCTAGCCTCAGAAGTGAGGGACGAGCCATCTGATTTCGCCGAAAGAAGGTGCTGACGATGCCTGCAGTTGCCACCGCCTCGCAGAGCGAGCCAGAAGCAGCGGAAGTACCGAACTCCAGCTTCTTCGCCCGCGCGAACGTAGCCTGGCAGGTGACCGGCGGCTGTCTGCTCGCCCCGATCCTGATCACTGTCCTGGTCATGGCCCGGTTCCAGGACTGGGACATTCCCACCTACACGTGGCTGTTGTGGCTGCAACTACCGATTTTCATGCTGCACGAGTTCGAGGAGTATGTGCTGCCTGGCGGCTTCAAATCCTTCTTCAACCATGACACGGTTTTCGCCTCACCCGAGCCGGGCGACAACACGCCCCTGGATGACGGTTACGTCTTCTTCGTCAACATTGTCATCGCCTGGGGGTGGGCGATCCTCGGCGCCCTGCTGGCGCCAGTCGCGCCCTGGGTCGGGCTCGGCCTAGTGCTGTGGAATGTGGGCATCAACTGCGTCCAGCACACGGTGATCTTCCAGATCCGACACGAGGGCTACAACCCGGGGCTGATCACGACGATGATCCTGCTGCTGCCGTACAGCACGTTTATCATCTTCTACGTCATCCAGAACGGCATCCTGTCACCGCTCGACTGGGTACTCGCCGCGCTGTTGGGAATCGGGGTCGTCGCCGCGTTGGTTGCAGTCACCACCGTGAAACGCAAACGGGCGGCGTAACCGCTGGTGGAAGCACCGCAGAGGATCGGGCGTTCGCGGCCAGACTCTCGAACCGAGTACACATTGGCAGCCATATATGGCCGCCAATGCCCGATCCTCTGCACTCATGGCCGCGAGTGCCCGATTTGGTCGCGGTTGGGTTGGTGAGGGGAGGGGTGCAGGCCTTGTAATGAATCAAAGTGTCATAATGTGCATTATCGGTCACTTTCAGGTGGACCTCAGCTGTACACCACTCTGCGGTGGCCAACCCGCGGTGCGCATCGTCGATCAGCTCCGCCAGATGCTCGCGGGCACCACTCACTGCGATCTCGTTCACGTACGAATCGAACAAGTAGAACGGGTATGCCGTCGAAAACTGACCTCAGTCCACTAGTTGGAGTTGCGGCTCCGGTGCGCGGCGAATGGTGATGTCCCCGCCGGCGGTGCGGGCATGCACCTCGACGGTGGAGTCCGACGCCTCGGGTCCAGTTGCGGCCGCGAGACCGTTGCGGACCGAGCCGTACCGGGCTGACACCTCCAGCCAGGCAGCGACACCTTCGCGAACGCCGATGTCGACCGCGCCAGCGCCGGTGCGCGCGGTGACGGAACCGTCCGACACCTCGGCGATGCGGATATCACCCATCGCGGACACGGCGCTGAGCGACGTCAGGGCACGTCCGATGGTGATGTCACCGCAGCTCGCTCGTATGTGTGCGTAGCGACCGCACTCGTCGATCTCCACGGAGCCGTTGGAATTCTTGACCGTGGCCGTCCCCGCGAGAACTCTCAGTCGCAGCGATCCGGAACTGGTTGTCACCTTCGCATCGCCCGTAACGCGATCCACGGTGACGTCCCCGAGGCCGGACTTTGCGGTCAAGGCGCCCACCCGATCCAGCCGGATGTCGCCCATCCCCGTCCTGGCACTCGTGTCGGCTAGTTCGCCCTCGGTGTGAACAAGCCCCATTCCGGTTGTGGCCTTCAGCGAGGAGGCGGTAGGAAGGTCGACTTCGACAGCAAGGAATCCGTCACGCTTGGTGGCTCCGGCAAGTCGCTGCCACGATTTGCCCGTCCTGATCACCAGCGTGTTGTTGGTGAATTCGACGAATGCGGCCGCGGCGGCTTGGATGTCGGCCGGCCTGTCCTTGTCCCGTGGACGGATTGACACCGTGCAATCGCCACGATCGCTGGCATTGACTCTGATGTCACCGACCCGTAGTTCGATGACGGCAGCAATTGGGCCTGGACTTTGGAAGGTCTGCATCTTGGGTACCTCGGAATCAAATGGGTGTCGACGAGTGGACTAGCGGACCCAGCCGGTGAACGACTGGCCTTGGCCCGGAACTGCTGGCTGTGGTCTGGCGCTGGCTGTGTCGCCAGCGGTGGCGGCGTTGACGGCCCGGACGAGCCAGGCATTGACTGAGAGCGCCTCACGACCGGCGGCTTCCTCAACCCGAGTCTTGAGTGCCTCTGAGAGTCGAAGTGTGATGCGCGCGGCGCCTCCGTCGTCGGAGTCGCGAGCAGCTGACCGCGCGACGGGATCGGTCACCTGGCCCGGTGGCGCTGACTGGTCCATCGGCACAGTCACCGCGAACTCTGGGTCGCGGCCGTGAAGTCTGACCTCGACCGAGCCAGGTGCCAAGTCGAGCGTGATCTCTGCCGCGGCCGCCGAGATGGCCTCCAACAGCGAGAGCCGCACCGCCGAGTCAATGCCGGCGGTCATCCGCTCAGCAACGACGCGAGCGTCCGATCCATCCTCCCCCGCGGTACGAAGGAGTTGTTCGCGGACGTCGTCAACAAGTGGCTGAAGGTCCATGACATCAGTATGACGTCATACCGATGTCAATGTCAACGTCCATGACGTCACTCGGTGTCAGAGTCGGTGGGCCCGGGAAACCAAGCGATCGGGTCGACCGCCACCGCCCATCACTGGGACGGCTTGGCCATCGGTTCGCGCTGCCCTGGGCACAGTCCCTCCTGCGGCGACTTCACAGATCCATCAGGCATGATCGTGTTGCAGTACTGGGCGCCGTCAAAGTTCGTGCCGGTCAGTGTCGCGCCGGTCAGATCCGCGTTGGCCAGGTTCGCTCCCTGCAGATCCGCATTCGACAGGTTCAGCCCGATCGCGTTGGAATCAGAGAGGTTGACCCCGGACATTTTCGCGCCAGTCAGGTCAGCGCCGATGAGGTCCCCGAAGCTGAAATTGGCGCCAGTGAGATCGGCTCCCCTCATGTTGGCCAACGCCGCCGAGGCGAACGTCCATTGGGTGTTAGGAAGTTGCGACTCGCTCAAATTCGACGATGTGACCGCACCACTGACGAAGGTCGCTCCCGCGGCGCTCGCACCCGCCAAGTTCGATAGCGCGAGCGAAATGTCCAGGCCCTGCACCCCGGTGAGGTTGGCCTTGGTCAGGTCGGATTGTCCCAGCAGCACACCGGTGAGGTTCTGGCCGCTGAAGTCCACATTCGGGCACTTCGTCTGCTGCACCAGCAGGCAGCCGGCAAGTGTCGAACCATACTGTTGCGCCGGTGTTGCGTTGGCCTGCGACTGCGCCCCTTGGAAGAATGGCTCCGCAGGCGACATCGTGATCGTCGAATTCGGCGGGCCGAACTCCGGTGCCCCAGCGCAGGGCTCGTCTTGTGCGCCACGGACCGAGCCATCCGGCATCAAGGTGTTGCAGTACTTCGCCCCCTCCCAATTGGCCCCGGTCGCCTTCGCCCCGACAAAATCCGATTCGCTGAGATCCGCGCCGGAGAAGTCAGCACCACTCATGTCCGCACCCGAGAAGACGCCACCGCGAACTATTGCCTTCTTCAGGGACGCGCCCTGAAGGTTCGCAGACACAAACGAGGAGTCCACAACGGTGGCGCCATCAAGCACGGCGTTGGACAGGTTGACTTCAGATGCGTCGTTGAGCACCATTTTTGCGCGGGTGAGGTCAGCTCCCGACAGGTTGGTGCGCACCAGCGACGTGCCGGAGAGGTCGACGTCAGTTCCGGTGACCTTGGCAAAGTCGGCAAAGGCAATCGAACCCACCTTCAGATTGGCCTTGCTTATGTTCGCCTGCGGGAACTGCGAATAGGAAAGAAACGCTCCTTGCAGACTCTGCCCCGAGAGGTCGGCACCCGGGCACTTCGAGTAACTGGCGATGATGCAACCCGCGACCTTGCTGCCGGATTGCACCTGCTCGCCCTGGTAGGTCACCTGCATCAGGTAGTACGGGTTGGTCGACGTCACCGTGATGGACTCGGGACTGCTCGAGGTCGCCGGGCTGGAGGCTCCGCCGGATCCGGCCGAGGGCCCTGAAGTTGACTGCGATGAACAGCCAGCGAGCATCAAGGTGAGAACTGTCCCAGCAGCAGCCGCTGCCAGGAGGCGTTGTATCTGCATGGGCACGGATCGTAGTGGGAATCCAGCCGCGATACTCCCCCGCGGTGACTTGAGTGCTACTGCGCCCACGGTTCCGCGTCGTCGGCGAGCTCCCCCTGTTCGCGGAGGCTAGCCGTTCTCCGATGGCGAACTGGCATCTTCAAGCGGACTACGTGCCTCCAGCGGGATACCGGACGCGTTCACGACTCGGCACACGCAGCTGTAATGACCAAGCGTCACCAGTAGCGCCATTGCCCCCTTGTCACCGAAGCGGTCCAGCAACTCAGAGCGGGTGGCTTCGGAGATAGTGGCTTCCGCCTCCAGCTCGTCGGCGATCCGGCACACAAAGTTGGCGTCACCGTCAAGGGAAGTGACCGGCTCTGGATCCAGAATCGCCATCAACTCCGAATCCGATATGCCGTGCTTCCGCGCCATTGCGGTGTGCTGGAAGAGTTCATACGACGCGTGCGTGCGAGCCCCGTACCGACAGATTGCGATCTCGCGCAGTCGAGGGTCGAAATCGGTTTGGTAGATGCCCGCGACAAGAGCCATCCAGGGCTCGAGACACTCCGGTGCGAGAGTCAGCAGCCGAATGATGTTCAGGCCTGGCAGTTCGGCCAGCCTGGCCGCCAGCTCGGCGGGGAGCTCGCTATCGGACGGAAGCGGAATTGATGTCATGACTCTCTCTCCTGCCTTCAACTTCAGTCAACGATGGCCGATCAACGCATGACCGCCGACAACCGCCTATCCAACCGCACCTCGTCGGCACTGGTATAGACACCAGGTTCGGTGATCGACGCCCAACGCTGAGCAAGGGCGGCCAGTTGCTCCTTCGCATTCTGCCGTCCTGCCTCAATCCGCTCGTCGGTCTGGTCCCAGCTGACCCACCCCGGTTCGGCACAGGAGAGGACCACGACCGGGACCGAGGCCGCGGCTCGCCCGGTATCCAACGATGCCTTGGTGTCGAGCTGATGCCGGATGGCCTCCAAGGTGACCTGGTACCAATGACGTGCCGGACTGGGGTCCGCCCGATGCGTCGGCCTGCCGGTGTCGGCGACGACCAACGATGCAGCGCCGGCCGCGATCGCCTGCAATACCGGCACCGGGGCGACGAATCCGCCGTCGATGATCACCTCCCCGTCGGCGATGACCGGGTTCGCCAACACGGGATGCCCGGCAGCGGCCAGCAGGGCATCCACTATTGGGCCGGTCGACAGCGGCACGGCCGTTTGTCTACTGAGGTTGGTCGCCACCAGGATGCAGCCGGAGCCGTCGAGGGCGGTCGCACCGAAGACGGGGTCCAGCACCGCGTGCCAGGCCTTACTCACCCGCGGGCTGGCGCTGCTGGCAGCAGCTGCGGCCAGTCGGGACCAGCCGGGTCGCGCGGCCTTGCTGGCGCCGATCGCCCGCCAGAGGTCCGCCGCCATCGCCGGGACGTCACCGCCCGGATCGGTCCCGGCTGCCAGCGCGAACACGGCCGCGGTGACGGCGCCGCCGGAGGATCCCACCACCAGGTCAGGTCGCCAGCCGCCGGACAGCAGCGGCATCAGCATCCCCGCCTGGGCCACGCAGTTCTGTTCGCCGGCACCGAGCACCAGCGCAACTGGTGTGGGCAGGGTGCTGAGCAATCCAGTCACGACTCCCCCACTACCGCTCGGAGTACGTCATCGAGTCCAGGCACTCCGGGGCCGAACGCGTCGGGCCTGGCGTACAGACCAGCGGGCAGAGTGCTGTCGCCCGCCAGCGAGTGGAGGTCGATCAGGAAGGACTGGGCCAGTTCGTAGGCCGACCGGGCGCTGGAGACACTGCCGGCGAAATCAAGCGAGCCAGCCAGGCCGCCTGGTGTCGGGAGATACACAACCGGGACCTGCTGGGCTGCCGCCCGAAGCGACGCCGACCGTTGCTGAGCCGCCAGCATTGCGTTGATCGCCGGCACCACCTGTGCCAGCGACGGGCCGACGGTACGTTCGGCGGAGGCACCAGTATCGAACACCACGATGCTCGCCGCTCCCCTCTCCACGGCCACCGCGGCGGGGAGAT
>JAUPKM010000130.1 GCA_030837445.1 Actinomycetota bacterium | reverse complement strand
GTGGCTGGTCGGTGGACGGCGGCGTGCAGGCCGTGCCAGGCGGCTTGCCAGGGCCAGCTGGCGGGTAGGCGCAGTCGGAGGCGTCGGGCGCTGCGGGTGATCCGGGCGGGCACGTTGATCAGGTGGGTGCGGATCGTGGCGGTGGTCGCGTGGGCGTGGAAGGTGCTGGCCAGGGTTCCGGCGGCGCGGGTGAGGTTGTGGGCGATGGCCCACAGCACCGCCCAGGCGGCGTTGGCCTGAAAGGATCCCGAGGGCAGGTGGGCCAGGGCGCTGCTGGCGGCGTCGGAGATGGTCTGTTCGATGATGGCGTGATCGCGGTGCTGGCCCTCGGCCTGGAGCATCTCGACGCTGCTGGTGACGAACACGGCGTGGTGGCGCCAGGTGTCGAACAGCGGGTCCTGGGCGGCCTTGACCGCGTCCTTGTTCAGGCGTTTGACCCGCCGCACGATCAACCGGCCTTCCACCTGCAGTTTCACTGGCCGGCCGGTGAACGCCGTGTAGGGCAGTTCGGCGACCTGTGCGTCGGAGACCAGGTCACCGGTGTCGGTGTCCACGAACGAGTTCGGGTAGTGGATGGGCGTCCACGCCTCCGGGGCGATCGTGGTGATGGCGGCGTTCACGCTGGGGTTGGAGCCGGTGGTCAGTGACACGTGCGCGTCGTAGCGGGCCGCGGTCGCGACCACGTCGGCGGTGTAGAACTTGCTGTCAGCGCGTACCACCACCGTCGCGGTCGGGGTGATCCGCCGGACCACGGCCAGGGTCTCGGCCAGGAACCGGGCCGCTCCGCGGACGTCGGCGGACTTTCCTTTGCGCAGCCGGATCCCGGCGACCACCGGCCGGCTGATCGGCGTCGAGATGATCGCCAGGAGCGGGTGGAGGGTCTTCTTACCCTTCAACCGGCCGTTCGCCGCGCCCTGCTTGGCATAGCCGTACACCTGCCGGTGCGTGGAGTCGATGTCGACGAACACCACCTGGTCGGCGCCGGGCAGCAGGTCCACCTGCTGGGCCAGGGCGACCAGGCTGTCACGCAGCACCCGGTTCAACTGCTGGACGTGCCCGTGGGTGAACGCCCGCAGGAACGTTCCCAGGGTCGAGGGCGCCCTCACCTGGTCGAACAGCAGATCGTTACCGCCCCACCGGAGCCGGTCGACGTCCTCGATCGAGTCCGCGCCCGCGACCATCCCCGCCACCAGCGACATCACCTTCGCCCCCGCAAAGGCGCCCGCACTGTTCGCCGCATCCACGATCGCCACCTGCTCATCAACCAGGTCCGGCAACCCGATCCGCTCAGCCAACGCGATCACGGGAACCAGACCCGCATCCGCGATCAGATTCGGGTCATCAAACACCACATCGACCGCCGTCGCAGCATGGGACAATCGCATCTCGCGGGTGGCTCCTCGAACTGGCTCCGATGTCTCTTCGCAAGAACATCTTCCCAGGTCAGAAGCCACCCGCGTTTCATTTCACCCGAATCCCACCAACCCAACCGGTGCATCCGGGCTGAGACCTCTCACGTAGATGGCAGTGCTCATCTGTCAGACAGATGGCAGCGGATCTCTCGCTTGGTGGCAGCGCGGTCCTGTCACCGAGGTAGTCGTGGATAGTGGTTGCTCGCCGTTTCCAGCCACATCACCACAGCGATCGATGGCCGGCGGCCGCGGTGCTGGTCGACACGCCCTCCGGCGGTCGCGATGCCCGCTTGAGAGGCCGTTTCGATGCGGTGGAGCCCAGGGGGCGGCACCGGCGCGCCTCAGGGCAGCAGAGTGCGCCTCCAGGCCAGCGAATCTAGGAGACGTTCAGGATACGAGTTGCCTGGACTACTAGTCCATTGGACTTGGAGCACTTGTATGTTCATACAGTGTAGTTCAGAGTGGTACTCAGGAAGCCGATCTGCTGCTCTAGGAGGAAGTCTTGACTGTCCTTACCCCCGACCCATTCGTCTCCGTTCCAGTACCGCTCTCGTACGTCATTCCCGTGTACGAGCTCATCGCCAGACTCGCCGTGGCGCCGCCGACAGAGGTGGACGGCGACGAGACCGAACCAGAAGAGGTCACCTGGCCAGTCGAGGATCTGCGCCGATTCGCAGAGACCCCGACCACGACCAGCGTCACCATCGGCAAGGTTCTCGACGTCCTGGCTGCTTCGCCGGGCGAGTACTTCTCCACAAGTCAGCTCGAGAATCTGACCGGGGTGCCGCGCTCGAACCTCAAGGGCGCGTTCTCCGCTCTCACCCGCCACCTCAAGGCGCACTACGAGGCGCGGGGATGGATGCTCACGTTCGAGTGGGGCCCAAGTCTCGGGGCCGGCTACCCGGTTGAGGCTCACTACGTGCTCAGTCACGAGCAGGCGGAACGGTGGCTTCAGGCCCGGGCGAGCTGAGCGGCTGGAGCAAGTGAACCACCTCGGGAACCTGGCTGTTCAGCGCGCGGCAGCGCGCTGAACCATCGTGGAGGGGAACACGGACAGGAGCACCCTCGGCGCAGAGGAACTTGGACACACGGGATGTCCGAGTTCCTCTGCACGTCACTACGAACGTGCAGGTCGCTGTG
>JAUPKM010000129.1 GCA_030837445.1 Actinomycetota bacterium | reverse complement strand
CGCCGGCGATGTCGCCACCGGCCAGCTCGATGATTTGGTGGCGCAGGTGCAGGCGTCCGCCGGGATGGCCGGAGCGAACCTGACGGCCGAAGTGACCACCGCCGAGGCCTACGCGGTGCCTGCCATCGGGCAGCGGCGGTTCACGGTGGTGGCGGTGGACCTCGGGATCAAGTCGATGACCCCGCATCGGCTGGCCGAGCGCGGGATCGAGACCCACGTCGTGCCGGCCGACACCACCCTCGAGCAGATCTTGGCGATGAACCCGGACGGGGTCTTCCTGTCCAACGGACCCGGCGATCCGGCTGCCGCGGACCGGGCGGTCGAGTTGGTTCGGGGGGTGCTGGACGCGGGAATCCCGCTGTTCGGAATCTGCTTCGGTAACCAACTGCTGGGCCGTGCGCTCGGCCTGGACACCTACAAGCTCACCTTCGGTCACCGCGGGATCAACCAACCGGTCGCCTCGACCGCCACCGGCAAGGTCGAGATCACCGCCCACAACCACGGCTTCGCGGTGGCCGCGCCGCTCGAGGGCACCTTCGACACCCCCTGGGGTCGAGCTGAGGTGAGCCATATCTGCCTGAACGACGATGTGGTCGAAGGGTTGCGGCTACTGGACACCCCGGCGTTCTCGGTTCAGTACCACCCGGAGGCCGCGGCGGGTCCGCATGACTCCGCTGGGCTTTTCTCCCAGTTTGCCGAATTGATGGCCCGCGGGCCTCGGAAGGCGGTTCGGTAATGCCTCGTCGGGACGACCTGAACAGTGTGCTGGTCATCGGCTCCGGACCGATCGTGATCGGCCAGGCCTGCGAATTCGACTACTCCGGCACGCAGGCCTGTCGAGTGCTCAAGGCCGAAGGCTTGCGGGTGGTTCTGGTCAACAGCAACCCCGCCACCATCATGACCGACCCGGAGTTCGCCGACGCCACCTATGTCGAGCCGATCACGCCGGAGGTCGTTGCGTCGGTGATCGCACGGGAACGCCCCGATGCGTTGCTGCCGACGCTGGGTGGCCAGACCGCGTTGAATACGGCAATCGCGCTGTACGAGTCCGGCGTGCTGGCGGAGTACGGCGTCGAATTGATCGGTGCCGATGTGGCGGCGATCCAGCGCGGGGAGAATCGGGAACTGTTCAAGCAGATCGTCGCCTCGATCGGGGCCGAGAGCGCCCGGTCGCACGTCTGTCACACGATGGCCGATTGCCTGGCCGCCGCCGGTGACCTGGGCTACCCGATGGTGGTGCGGCCAAGCTTCACGATGGGCGGATCCGGCTCGGGAATGGCCTACGACGAGACGGATCTGCACCGGATTGCCGGTGCCGGGTTGCAGGCTAGCCCGACTTCGGAAGTCCTGTTGGAGGAGTCGATCCTGGGGTGGAAGGAGTACGAACTCGAATTGATGCGGGACCACCGGGACAATGTCGTGGTCGTCTGCTCGATCGAGAATCTGGACCCATTGGGGGTGCACACCGGCGACTCGATCACCGTCGCCCCAGCGCTGACCCTCACCGATCGGGAGTTTCAACGACTGCGGGATATCGGGATCGATGTGATCCGGGCGGTCGGGGTCGACACCGGCGGCTGCAATATCCAGTTTGCGGTCAACCCCGAGGACGGTCGGATCATCGTGATCGAGATGAATCCGCGGGTCTCCCGGTCCTCGGCGCTGGCCAGCAAGGCCACCGGGTTCCCGATTGCCAAGATCGCTGCCCGGCTGGCGATCGGCTACACCCTCGACGAGATCGACAACGACATCACCGCCGAGACTCCCGCCTCATTCGAGCCGACGTTGGACTACGTGGTGGTGAAGGTCCCGCGGTTCGCGTTCGAGAAGTTCCCGCTGGCGGATTCGACGCTGACGACCACCATGAAGAGCGTCGGCGAGGCGATGGCGATCGGCCGCAACTTCACCGAGGCGCTGCAGAAGGCGCTGCGCAGTCTGGAACGGCGCGGAGCTGCGTTCGACTGGTCGGGCGATCCCGCGGAGGTCGACGTCGCCACCTTGCTGGCCGAGATGGCCCGACCACACGAGGGTAGGTTGAACCAGGTCCAGCGGGCGTTGTGGGCAGGTGCCGGGTTGGCTGCGGTGCACGAGGCGACCGCAATCGATCCCTGGTTCCTGAGCCAGATCGAAGCGCTGAACGCGCTCGCCGACACGGTGGCGGGGGCGGACGAACTCACCCCGGCGTTGCTGCGACACGCCAAGCGGCATGGCTTCTCGGATTCCCAGCTCGGCGCCATTCGCGGTATCCCGGAAGAGGTGGTACGCGGTGTCCGGCACGCCCTCGGCATCCGCCCGGTCTACAAGACGGTCGACACCTGCGCGGCTGAGTTCGCCGCCCGGACCCCCTACCACTACTCCAGCTACGACGTCGAAACCGAGGTTGAGCCCCGCAGCCGGCCGGCGGTCATCATCCTCGGGTCAGGACCCAACCGAATCGGGCAGGGGATCGAGTTCGACTACTCCTGCGTTCACGCCGCCCTCACCTTGCGCGACGCCGGCTACGAGACAGTGATGGTGAACTGCAACCCGGAGACAGTCTCGACTGACTACGACACCTCCGACCGGCTCTACTTCGAGCCGTTGACCGCCGAGGACGTGTTGGAGATTGTGCACGCCGAATCCCAGGCCGGTCCGCTACTGGGTGTCATCTGCCAGTTGGGTGGGCAGACCCCGCTGGGACTCGCGCAGACACTGAAGGACAACGGGGTGCCGCTGCTGGGTACTCAGCCGGAGGCGATCCACCTGGCGGAGGAGAGGGGCGCATTCGGTCGGGTGCTGGCCGAGGCCGGTCTACCCGCGCCCAAGCACGGCACAGCCTTCACCTTTGGCCAGGCGCGGGAGATCGCGGCGAAGATCGGCTACCCGGTACTCGTCCGGCCGTCCTACGTGCTCGGTGGCCGTGGCATGGAGATCGTCTACGACGAGGCCATGCTGGCCGACTACCTGGAACGCGCCACCGAACTCACCGGCGAACACCCGGTCTTGGTGGACCGGTTCCTGGACGACACGGTGGAGATCGACGTCGACGCGCTCTACGACGGCCACGAGCTATACCTGGGCGGGGTGATGGAACACATCGAGGAGGCCGGTATCCATTCCGGCGACTCCGCCTGTGCCCTGCCGCCGATCACGCTGGGGACAGCCGAGATCGACCGGATCCGGGAGTCCACCAGGGCGATCGCTGCCGGGGTCGGGGTGCATGGTCTGCTCAACGTACAGTTCGCGCTCAGTGGCGACACCCTCTACGTGCTGGAGGCGAACCCGCGGGCGTCCCGGACGGTCCCGTTCGTGTCGAAAGCGACCTCGGTGCCGCTGGCCAAGGCCGCCGCTCGGATCGCGGTCGGCGCGACCGTCGAAGACCTTCGCGCCGAGGGGATGCTGCCGGTCGCGGACGGCGGTCAATTGCCCACGACCTCCCCGATCTCGGTGAAGGAGGCGGTGCTGCCATTCGGTAGGTTCCACGGAGTGGATACCGTGTTGGGCCCGGAGATGCGCTCCACCGGCGAGGTAATGGGGATCGATCGCGATTTCGGCGCGGCCTTCGCAAAATCCCAGCTGGCCGCCTACTCAGGTGGGCTGCCGACCTCTGGCCGGGTGCTGGTGTCGGTCGCCAACCGCGACAAGCGCAGCATCATCTTCCCAGTCAAGCGGTTGGTGGACCTCGGATTCGACGTCGTCGCCACCGCCGGCACCGCAGAGGTGCTGCGTAGGCACGGTATCCCGGTGACTGATATCCGGAAACACTACGAAGGACCGCAGGCGGCCCGCGTGACGACGATTGACGCAATCAGATCCGGTGACATCGACCTCATCGTCAATACCCCGTTCGGGGTCGGCGCCCGAGTGGACGGCTATGAGATCCGGACGGCCGCTGTGACGATGGGGATCCCATGTATCACCACAGTCGCCGGACTGGCAGCTGCGGTGCTGGGCATTGAGGCTACCCAGGCCGGTCCGCTCGGGGTCAAGTCGCTGCAGGAGTATGCGGCCGAACTGTCGACCGCCCGCGGAGTGAAACCATGACCGTCTCGGCCGCGGTCGTGCCGGCCGAAGTGGACGCCGAAGTCCTGGATCTGCGCCGGATCTGCGACTACTGGCACTTGACGCTGTCCGCGCCGGCGGCGGCCGCGGGGGTCCGACCGGGACACTTCGTGGCGGTGGCCGTCGGCGG
>JAUPKM010000128.1 GCA_030837445.1 Actinomycetota bacterium | reverse complement strand
GTCCGCCAACGCGCCGAGGCTCGTCGGTCCGGTGCCCGAATCGAACGGAGGATCGACGTTGCCTGATCCTGACGTCGTTGCTGCTGGCGAGCGGATCGCCGCCAGTGGCAAGTACACACCGCCCGAGCACGACGACATCCCCTTGCCCCCGGGGCCGCCCGCAGAGGTGGCCGAGGAGTACCGGCAATGGGTGGCCCCGGATGCCGAAGCGCTGATGAATCGGCTACTGGCGACGCTGCGCACCTATGTCGTGTTCCCGTCGCCGGACGCCGCTGTTGCGGTCGCGCTGTGGATCACGGCGACACACTGCATCAAGGCGTTTCAGCACGCCACCCGGCTGGTCATCAACTCCCCGGCCAAGCGGTGCGGTAAGTCCCGCCTACTGGACCTCATCGCCGCGTTGTGTCACCGCCCTCTGGTATCGGTGAACGCCACCGTGGCCGCGATCTACCGGTCCCTGCACGGCGAGTCCCCGCCCACGTTGGTCATCGACGAGGCCGACACCATCTGGGGCACCCGCAAGCAGGCCGAGCAGAACGAGGACCTTCGGGCTCTGATCAACGCCGGGTTCCAACGCAATCGGCCAGCGCTGCGCTGTGTAGGCCCCAACCAGATCCCCACCGAGTTCCCCACCTTCGCGATGGCCGTCCTGGCCGGGATCGGGGACATGCCCGACACCATCACCGACCGGGCGGTCAACGTGGAGATGCGCAGACGCACGCGCCAGGAGAAGGTCTCGCAGTACCGGGAGCGCCGCGACGGCCCGCAACTGGCGCGCCTGCGTGACGATGTGGCCGCTTGGGCCGAGACGGTCGTCGAGGCCCTGGCCGACGCCGAGCCGGATATGCCGGTCGACGACCGCGCAGCCGACACCTGGGAGCCGTTGATCGCCGTCGCTGACGTGGTCGGCGGGGACTGGCCGCAGATGGCCCGCCAGGCGTGCCTGGCGCTGACTGCCGGGGCCGGGGAAGCCGACGAGAAGATGTCCAGCAGCCTCACACTGCTGGCCGACATTCGCGACATCTTCAAGGCGTTCAACGGCGTCCCGTTCATGTCCTCGGCCAACCTCGTCGGCGAACTGCGCAAGGTCGAGGAATCGCCGTGGTCCGACTACGACCTCAACGCCCGCAAACTCGCCCAGAGGCTCAAGCCATACGGAGTGACCTCGGTCCGGGATGCGGCCGGAGACGTTCGCGGATACCGACTCGAACACCTTCACGATGCTTTCCTCCGGTACCTACGTCAGGAACCGTCAGAAGCGTCAGAAACCGGCTCGGAGCAGCAACAACCGTCTGACGGCAGAAAATCGTCTGACACATCTATCCGTCAGACGGAAAACCAACGTCAGAGCGAAACACCTGATCACGGCATGTTTCTGACGGATCTGACGGATTCTGACGACCCCCCGCCGGTAAACGGTGACACGCCTTCGGGTCACGTCGCCCGACCCAGCCGCCAAGCCCTGGCCGGCACCGGCGACACCATCCGCACCGTGCACAGCTCAGCAAATAACACCGGCGACGCCGAATTGGTGCACTGCACCGTCTGCGGCGGCTTCATCTCCCCGTCGCTGCGTGCGGCCCGAGCACGCCGAACCTGCACCACCTGCACTGCCCAAGCCAACCGCACCGCTCGCGAGAGGAAGCCAGCGTGATCGCTATCAACCGCCCACTGACCGATGAGGAACGCCACCTCGTGAACCTGCTCGCCATCGCTTCGGTCGCGCACCAGACCGGTGTCGACGAGCGGGCCGCAGCCGAAGCCCTCGACACCGTCACCAAGACCGGCGAGGTCGTCCTTCACGGCGATGCCGAGAACGTCTACCTCGAGGTTGCTGGCAAGGTGCTCGTTCACTGCGAACGAGCGTGGCTGGCCTTCCATGCCGAGCACCCCGAGGCCATAGACCTCGCCAGGCACGCCCACCGCATCCCTGAGGTCGACCGTTGACCCTCAAGCCGTGCCTCGACTGCGGCGAGCCATGCGTCGGGCCTCGCTGCCCCGAGCACACCGTCGACACCAAGCCCACCGCCCACGCGCGGGGATACGACTCGGCCTGGACCCGACTGTCCAAGCGCGCCCGACGGCTGCAACCGTTCTGCGGCGACTGCGGCAGCACCGAGGATCTACAGTGCGACCACACCCCGCAGGCGTGGGCGCGCAAGGCCGCTGGCAAGCCCATACGGCTCCGAGACGTTCAGGTGCTCTGTGGACCCTGCAACCGTGCCGCTGGTGCCGCACGCGGGCGCTCAGCGACCAGGGGGGACGCCCCGGCCGACCGGACGCGAGAGCCCGCGGTGAGGCCAAATCCGAGTTACACACCGGTGGGGATCGTCCGATGAGCCCGGAGGACCGCGCGAAGGTCGACGCGGCAGCTCGGCGCTGGTTCTTCGATGGATTCCCGACCGATGAAGTCCAGGCGGCCCAACTGCTGATCTACATGAGGATGGACGGCGACATCGCGGAGCTGCACGGCGAGATCCTGGCCGAGAAGGCGCAGCGCTACGACGACTGGCTTGCTGCTGGTCTGGGCCTGCTGGAGTCGTATGCCAATGGGGTGGATTCGCTGTGAGGGCAGGCCCCAAAGGTGCGGTGTCCGCCGACCCGTTGAGCTTCGCCCGGTGGCCGGCGGATCGCGCCAAGCGCCGGGAGCGGTTCATCGGTGAGTATCTGGTGACCCCGCGTGGCCACGGCGCGGGGGAACCGTTCAAGCTGCGCCCGTTTCAGCGCGAGATCATCAGGGGATCGTTCGCGCCCGGTATCCGCTCGGCGGTGGTGTCGATCCCGCGCGCCAACGGCAAGACGATGCTGGCCGCCGCGCTCGGGATTGCCGAGATGTTCGTCGGCGCTGCCTCGGCCGAGGTCCTGGTCGTCGCCTCCGATCAGCGTCAGGCCAACATCACCTTGCGGTATGCCCGCCGCATGGTGGAGCTGAATCC
>JAUPKM010000127.1 GCA_030837445.1 Actinomycetota bacterium | reverse complement strand
GAGAAAGTTATCCACAGATGACCTAAGACGCATTGAGTGGATCGGAGATCTGCGATGTACTGAGTAACCACCTTTACCTGATACGTAGCCGGATTAAGCAGGGGGTTTACCGGCATGAGACGTTCGATGTGGGCGCGTTTGGCCGCCGTTACCGCAGTCAGCACCGGAGCGTGCGCGGCTGCAGCCTTTCCGGCGATCGCCCTTCCCGCAACCGCCTACCAGCGACAACTCGCTCAAGGCGTATCTGTCGCCGAGCCCGCCGAGCCCGCCGAGGACCGTGGGTGGAATATCGCCCCGATGACGTCGGACAAGCAGGAGTCCGAGGAACCACGGTCGGAGGCATCGCGGTCGGAGGAACCACGCACCGAAGCATCACGGTCCGAGGAACCACGCACCGAAGCATCACGGTCCGAGGAACCACGCACCGAGCCTGCTCGGCCCACGACGACGAGAGCGTCCGCCAGCAGCTCTTCGCCCGAGGTCAGGGACGGCAACCTTCGCCCTCGAACGGCGTCCAGCATGCCGTCCTCGACGACGCGTCAGGAGCCGATCCGCAGCCCGCAATCGACGGCACGCGTGTCGACACCGTGGCCCATGGGCACAGGTGGTGTCCCACCAAATGCGAGCACGTCATCCGCTTGGACAGTGCCAGGGACCAACTCCACCATCAGTCCGAGGTCAGGGCCTTCGGCCTCCACCGGGCCGAGTCCCAGCTTCTCACCCCCCTCATTCACGATCTCCACGCAGCTTCCACCGGCGGTTTCGCCATCAGTCACGACGGCCCCGCAGATCACCACAGCACCGACCACGCAACCCCAGCCTGGTCAGCAAGCGCCCGCAGCGGTGACCACGACCGTCACCGTGTCGTCGGCGCCCCCGGGATCGACCCAGTCGGGCAACCAGTTGTCCCTGACGATCAACCTCAATCCTCCCCAGCAGGGAGGGTGGACCGTCAACCAGCAGGGGTCGAGCCCCGCACCAGTAACCCCCCAACCCAACCAACCGCCGCCCGTGCTACCCCAACCGGTCACCCCTCAGCCGAGTGGTCTCCAACCGACCGGCCAGGTGTCCTCTTCTCCCGTCGGGATGCCCCCGGCCGGCCCCGGAGGCAATGGCAACGGGAACGGTCAGCAAACGGGACAAGGCGTTCCCACCACGGTCACCGTGACAGTCACCAACCCATCGGGCCAGCAACAACCCGCCCCTCAACCCGGAACCACAGGCTCGCCGCAAACGAACCTGCCTTCGGCGCCCCCCGGTTCTGCCGGCGGAGGCAGCTCCTCCAGTTCCACCGGAGCCGTGCCGACCGACAGCAGCTCCTCCACGAATCACAGCTCGACCACAAGCCACAGCTCGACCACCGACAGCAGCTCCTCCACCGACAGCAGCTCCTCCACGAACCACAGCTCGACCACAACCAGCAGCTCCTCTGCCAGCTCGCCTTCCTGGACGAGCGGCGCTCAGCAGCCGGGCAGCTCACCCTCTTCGAACGCTCCTGCTGGATCCGGGCAGACCAGCGCTGCTCTCGCCAAGGCACAGCAGCAGGGCTGGTCCTCCGGGGCGTCAGGACAAGGACTCAAGGACAACTCCTTCGGACAATGGCGCGGAAGCCCTGTCACCATCGTCGGCACCTGGGCCGATACCGACGCGGGAGTACAGGAGTCCCTGCCCGCGCTCGCCGAAGAGTACAAGGACTGGAAAGGCGACATTGACATCGCCGTAGGCGGAACGATACTCGGCAGCGACGAGTCCTACTCCAAGGCAGCGCAGGGAGCCTACGTCGACCGATGGACCAAGATGGCCCAAAATTTGCAGCGTTACCGCGGTGACGCTCAAGGTGCCACGTACGTTCGCCCGTTCCACGAGAGCAACGGCGATTGGTACGAGAACTGGTTCGTCACTCCCGAGAATGTCGAGGACTACAAGAAGTCCTTCCGTCTGATCACTCAGACCATACGACAGAACTGCCCGAAATGCGCGATCTCCTGGTCGCCCAACAACGGCAGTTCTCCCGGCGCCGCACCGATCGACGCAGCCTACCCCGGTGACGATGTCGTCGATGTCATTTCCGTCGACTCTTACAACGCCAACGGCAACCCTATCGTCACCGACCAGGCGAGCTGGGAGAAGTACGCCAACGACACCAACGGTAAGGATCCGGTCGGTGTCGAGTCCTGGCGCAAGTTCGCCGAAAGCCATGGCAAACCCCTCGCTTTCGGGGAATGGGGTCTGAACCCCGGCGGAGGCGGAGGCGACAACCCCGAGTACATCAAACGCATGAATGCCTGGATGTCCGAGCACGCCGCTCGCCCTGGCGAAACCAACCTGGCCGGCAAGGTCGTCTACGACGTCTACTTCAACGTTCGTCACGGTGGGAGTGACGGTTTCCTCATCAAGGACGGTCCCAACAAGAATTCCGGGGAGGTCTACGCCACTCTCCGCTGGGGCTCAGCGAACGGCAACCAACCGTCGACGACACCGACCGCTGTTCCCCAGAACCAACCCGCTGGCCCCCAGAACCAACCTGTGGTGGTGAGCCAGGGCGCGACAGCCTCTGTCCAGATCACCGCCTCGCCCGCCCCGGCCACAGCCGCCCCGACCCAACCCGCTGGCCCCTCCACAACCTCATCGTCCACAACCTCATCGTCCGCGTCCTCGGCAACCACCTCTGCCTCGACCACTCCCCCTGCGGTGACGTCCTCAGGGTCATGAGTTCGCCCCTCTGACAGCCGAGAACGTCCGAACACGAAGCCGAAGGAGACGGCACCCACGGTGAGACCCCCGTGCACCGGTTCGTGGCTGTGTGTACTGGGTGAGGCTGATTGCATCAGGTCGGACCGTTGTCTGTGACGGTCCGGCCTGAGGTGCCTCATCCGGGTGATCGAGCCCGAGACCCCGTGGACGATCGACGCGTGAGGGGACGCCGAAACGTCCCGGTCGATGTGAGATATCCGCAATGTCCCGATACGTCGCACTACACGCCATCATCCACTTCGCTACGCCGCGAATCACCTCACACGTCCGAGAACGAGGCAGCGGCATCCACCGACCCGACGGTGCCGGAATTCGCGTGTTTCCCGCGGCACCGTGGCCTCAGTACAAAATGCGCCCAATACTCGTCACCCAGCGTGCGAGCTCCATTCTCATGAAGATTTTTCCCCCGGACGTCGAGCTGACTCTGGCCGGAGCCTCCCAGCTACCGTCACGGACCGGCTTCAGCGAGTGTCGCCGCTGGTCAACAGCATGACCACGCTTCACACTGGACGAAGGGCGAAGGACCTCACCCCACCCGGAGATCTAGTTCACCCGATATGTGTTGATCTATGCCATTATGTGGGCGCTGCCGTGCATCTGACCCACCGTCAGATCTACAGTCATCCACCCTACGGAGGATCTTGTGCGTTGGGGATACTTCGACGACGAGCGACGCGAGTATGTGATCGATCGTCCCGATACGCCTTTGCCGTGGATCAACTACTTGGGGACGGAGGGGTACTTCGGG
>JAUPKM010000010.1 GCA_030837445.1 Actinomycetota bacterium | reverse complement strand
TTGCCGCCGCGCTTGGTCTCGATCCGCTGATCGACGAGCGTCTCGCGGAGGTCGACTACGGCCAGTGGACGGGACGCAAGCTGGCCGAACTGGTCAAGGAGCCGCTCTGGACGGTGGTCCAGCAGCAGCCCAGCGCCGCAGTCTTCCCCGACGGCGAGGGACTCGCGCAGGTGCAGGCCCGCGCGGTGGCCGCGGTCCGCGAGCACGACGCGCGCCTGGCGCAGGAGCATGGCAGCGACGTGCTCTGGGTGGCCTGCACCCACGGCGACGTCATCAAGGCGGTCGTCGCCGACGCGCTGGGCACTCACCTGGACAGCTTCCAGCGGATCGTCGCCGACCCCGCCTCGATGAGCGTGATCCGCTATACCCCGGTGCGGCCGTTCGTGGTGCACCTCAACCACACCGGGCCGCAGCTGGCCTCGGCGCTGTCCGCGCCGCCGGCCGGGGATGCGACGGTCGGCGGCTCGACCGACTGAGTATTTTGGGACGAACCATGGCCCGCGCAATTCACGTCTTCCGTACCCCCGACCGGTTCGTCGCCGGCACCGTTGGCGAGCCCGGAAACCGGACCTTCTACCTGCAGGCCGTGCACGAGGGCCGGGTCGTGTCGGTGATGTGCGAGAAGCAGCAGGTGGCCGTGCTCGCCGAACGGATCGGCGCGCTGCTGGGCGAGGTCAACCGGCGTTTCGGCATGCCGTTGCCGCCTGAGTCGCCGGTGTCTGACTCCGCTCCGCTGGTGACCCCGGTGGATGCCGAGTTCCGGGTCGGCACCATGGGTCTGGGCTGGGACGCCGAGGTCCAGCGGGTGGTGGTGGAACTGCTGGCGGTGACTGAGGAGCCCATCGACACCTCGGTGATCCTCGACGACGCCGAGGACGGTCCCGACGCGCTACGGGTGTTCCTGACCCCGGAGTCCGCCCGACAGTTCGCCCTCCGATCCGACCTGGTGGTGTCCGCCGGGCGTCCGCCCTGCCCGCTGTGTGACGAGCCGCTGGACCCCGCTGGTCACCTATGCGTGCGGACCAACGGCTACCGCCGCGGTGGCCTGACCGACAGCGATTCGTGACCGACGGTCTCGACGAGACGCTGCTGCACGGTGACCTCACCGTGGTCGGCCGGATCCGCTCCGCCAGCAACGCCACCTTCCTCTGCGAGGCCAGCCTGGAAGGCGAGACGGTCCGGTGCGTCTACAAACCGGTCGCCGGCGAGCAGCCGCTGTGGGATTTCCCGGATGGAACGCTGGCCGGCCGTGAGGTTGCCGCCTACCAGATTTCGGCCGCGCTGGGTTGGGACATCGTGCCGCACACCGTCCTTCGGTCCGGACCGGCCGGTCCGGGAATGGTCCAACTCTGGGTGGAACAGCCCGAGCATCCCGCCGAGCCCGGCCTGGTTGACCTGTGTCCTCCGGATCGTGTTCCGGCGGAGTACTTTTCGGTCCTGACCGCCTACGACTACTCCGGCAGCGAGGTGGCGCTGGTGCACGCCGACCGTCCGCCGTTGCGCCGGATGGCGCTGTTCGACGTCGTCGTCAACAACGCCGACCGCAAGGGTGGCCACATCCTGGCCGGGGTGGACGGCGGGGTCTACGGGGTGGATCACGGAGTATCGCTTCATGTCCACGACAAGTTGCGCACGGTGCTCTGGGGCTGGGCGGGGCAGGCCATCGACGACGAAAGCCTTTCGGCGCTGGCCGATCTCGATGCCCAGCTCGGCGACGGGCTGGAATCTACACTGCGCGAACACATTACCGACGCCGAGATTGCAGCGCTGCGCCATCGGATTCGCGACCTGCTCGAGGATCCGGTGATGCCCGCCCCGGCCGGGCGCAACCCGCTGCCCTGGCCGGCGTTCTGAGCGGCTTGTCGAAGAGCAGGGTCCAAAGTCCCCTGTTGTGCGAAGTCTCTTTCGCAAGCGGGTCGGGTGGGTTTAGGTTCCGGCTAAGGGTCTGGAACTACGGGGAGGGGCTGTGATGTCGTTGGGATCAACGCGATGAAAACTCGATCAACGATCGCGGTCGCCCTGGCTGGGGGACTCGCCTGTGCCGCAATGGCTTTCGCCGGTCCCGCGCTGGCGAACAAGGGTCCGTTCACCTGGTGTCCCGGAGACGGATACTACAACGGCGTGGATACGTTCCTCGCGTGGGACTGGAATGTCTGCCACACCTACTACACGGTCGGATACGGGCAGGGCAACGTCCCGCTGACGTACACCACGGACTACCCGGCGTCGATCTGGGACGGTGAGAACCCGCCGCCCGCGCTGCCTGGCTGCCCCCCGATCGCATTCCTCTGCCCGCCTTCGTAGGACCCTCTCCTACTCCCGGCGTTTTCGGAATTTGCGGAGGGTTTTGTCGGCGTGGTGGTAGGTGTTGGTGCCGCCGATGAGGGGCAGTTGGGGTGGGGGGTGCCATTCGATGGTGCCGTCGGGGCGTCGTCGGGTGGTCCAGCCGCATTTCTCGACGAGGCGGTTGTGGGGTCCGCAGGCCAGGGTGAGGTCGTCGATGTCGGTGTTGGCGCCGTTGGCCCAGCCGGTGAGGTGGTGGGATTGGCAGCCGTAGCCGGGCACGGTGCACCCCGGGAAGGTGCAGCCCAGGTCGCGTTCTTGCAGGACTGCTCGTTGGTCGGCGGTGGCCAGGCGTTTGGTGCGGCCCAGCCACAAGGCCCGGCCGGTGGTCTGGTCGAAGAGGCTCAGGTAGTGGTAGGCGTGACTGGCCATCCGGATCACGTCGGTCATGGGGATCGTGGTGCCCCCGGCGGTGATTCCGACGCCCGTCGCCGCGTGCAGGTCTTGCAGGCTGGCCGAGACGATGACGGTGACGGGCAGCCCGCGGTGGGTGCCCAGTTTCGGGTCGCCGAGTTGGCCGCGGACCAGGGCGGCCAGGGCGTCGTGGTGGCGTTGGGGGTGGGTGCGCCGGTCGGTGTCGATCTGCTCGGGGCTGGGCTCGCCGTCGGTCACCGGGTGGGGGTCGGCGGGGTTGCACATGCCGGGGGCGGCGTATTTGGCGAACCAGGCCTCGAGTTCGGCGCGCAGTGCCGGGGTGGCGACCAACCGGCCGGTGCTCATCCCGGCGGTGTCTTGGCGGCCCCAGGTGAAGCCGCGGCGCAGGGCCCGGTCGGCGTCGCTGAATTCTCCGTCGGGGTTGAGGGTCAGCGCCAGGCGTGCGGCGAGTTGGGCGAGTTGGTCGGGGCGCAGGTCGCGGGCGTGGGTGGCCAGGAGTTCTTCGGCGGCGTCGCGGTCGTCGCGGCTGACCGCGATTGGCAGTTCGGTCAGGAACCGCTGGATCACCCGGACGTGTTCGACGTCGAGGACGCCTTCGCGCCATGCCGCCGCGGTGCCGGGATGCCGCGGCGCCAGGGGCTCACCGCTCAGGGCGGTGCGGGGGGCCAGCGGTTCGGCCATCGTGGCCCGCCGGCGGGCTTCGGCCGGGCTGATCCGCAGCCAGTCGGCCAGCACCCGGTGCGGGGTGCCGCCGAGGTCGGCGACCGAGCGGCGCCCGACTTCCAGGCTGAGGTCCCCGCGGACCACGCCCTGGCGGCGGGCCAGGGTCTCCCACCGCCCGGCCAGCCGGATCAGATCATCGGCGTCCAGCCCGCCCAGATCCACCGATTCCAGCACGTCGATGGCCGCATCGATCCCGGCCAGGGCCTCCTCGACGGCGTTCGAAAGCATGTTCGAATCGTAACGAGGGGGTCCGACAAGAACGATCGAAGGCCGTGGTTCCATAGGAGTCCCGCAACCCTAGAGGGAGTAGGCAATTGAACGTCCGCACCAGCGTCGGTATCGGAGTCCTGATCCTGGCAGCTCCCGGCCTGTCCGCCTGTGCGGGCGAGAAGTCCGCTCCGGCAGCGTCCACCACCACCGTGACCGTGACGTCCTCCGCTGCGCACAGCGCCACGTCCACCCACAGCAGCACGTCCGCCCAGGCCCCGACAACGACCACCGCTACGACCACCACCCCGTTGGTGGGCGGCATGACCGAATGCACCAAGGCTGCTCTCGCCGGTCCCGCGACCCAGGCGGCCCAGGCCCTCGGCACGGACAACGTCTACACCGTCGACCAACTGACCTGCGCGGACGGCTGGGCCGTGACCAGCGGTCTGCTGGCTAGCAAGGACAATCCGCAGATGGGTGCGCCCACGTCGTTCGTCTTCGAACAGGAAGGGCAGTTCTGGGTGCCCCAGGACAAGGCCAAGATCTGCGGGACCAACCCGACCACCACCACGCCGCCGGACGACGCGACGATTCCCTCGGCGCTGTTCCTGGCCGGCTGCGCCGCGGGCTGACCTATCCCGCCGGCCGCCAGTGCATGACCCCGCTGTCGGCCTCCATCGACAGATGCAGCTGTCCGCCCGAGACCAGATAGGACCGGACCTGGCCCAGCGCCGCGGCCACCCGGGTATCAGATGAGGGCTGCGGGCAGAACATCCTGGTCAGCGCCACCGGACCGAAGTTCAGGGCGCCGGAGTCGGCTGCCGCAGGCTCGGCCTTCCAGGTCCCCGAACCGCGGTTGCAGTCCACCTGAAACGCCGCCTGGCCGTCGTCGCCGAAGGTCACGGTGTATTTCGCCGGGTCGTCAATGGTGGTGCTGGGCTGCTCGTCGGGGGCCATCGACTCGATTGAGGTCAGCTGCCAGGTAGTCCCGGTCAGCGGATCGGTGGCCGCAGCGTGTCCGCACCCGGACGCCCCGGACGCCACGGCCACCACGGCGGCGACCGCCAGAACGCGGGGGATGAACATGGCCGCCAATGTAGTCGCCGCCACGGTCGGGGATACTGACTCGGTGAGTCGCACCGACGCGGAGTTGGCCGCGGACCTGGCCGAGGAGGCCGGTCGGCTGCTGCTCGCGGTCCGCGATCAGGTCGGCCACGACTTCCCGCCGGCACTCGGCGACGCCGGCGACGTGCACGCCAACGCGCTACTGCTCAAAAGGCTTCACGCCGAGCGCCCCGGTGACGCCGTGCTCTCCGAAGAGGCCCACGACGACCTGCGACGGCTGCACGCCGACCGGGTCTGGATCATCGACCCGCTCGACGGCACCCGCGAGTTCTCGCTGCCGCACCGGCAGGACTGGGCGGTACACGTGGCGCTGTGGCAGCGCGACGACGGAGCGCCCGAGGGTGGCCGGATCACCGACGCCGCGGTGGCGCTGCCGGCCGTCGGCGAGGTGCACCGCAGCGACACCGTCGCCGCCCCGGCGGCCCCCCGATCCGGCCCGATCCGCATCACCGCCAGCTCCAACCGCCCCCCGGCGGTGCTGTGGCGGCTGCGCGACCGGCTCGACATCGAGTTCCTGGCGATCGGGTCGGCCGGGGCCAAGGCGATGGCGGTGGTCCGCGGCGACGCCGACGCCTATATCCATGCCGGCGGCCAGTGGGAGTGGGACTCCGCCGCCCCCGCCGGAGTCCTGCAGGCGGCCGGATTGCACGCCACCCGCATCGACGGCTCGCCGCTGCGCTACAACCAGCCCGACCCGTACCTGCCGGATCTGCTGATGTGCCGGCCCGAGATGGCCGGTCTGTTGCTCGACGCGATGTGGGGGGACTGATGCGCTCCTGGCCCGAACTCGACATTCCGGAACTGCCCGGCCGCGGCCCCGGTCTTCGCCTGTACGACAGCGCCGACCGGCAGGTCCGTCCGACCTCCCCGGGCCCGACCGCGACCATGTACGTCTGCGGCATCACCCCCTACGACGCCACCCATCTCGGTCATGCCGCCACGTATCTGGGCTTCGACCTGATCAACCGGGTCTGGCGGGACAACGGCCACCGGGTGCACTACGTCCAGAACGTCACCGACGTCGACGACCCGCTCTTCGAGCGTGCCCGGATGCTCGGTGTGTCGGCGGCCGATCTTGCCCGGCAGAGCCTGGACACCTACCTCCAGGATATGGCCGCGCTCGCCATCCGCCCTGCCGACG
>JAUPKM010000126.1 GCA_030837445.1 Actinomycetota bacterium | reverse complement strand
GCCGCGGACCCGATCGGGCAGGAGCCCTGCTCTGCCGTGCACTTCCAGACGACTTCCTCGTTCGATCCGAAACAGCCCGCCGGGATGGCCGCGGTGCCCTCGTCCGCACCCACCACCAACCCGACCGTGCCCGTGACTTGAGCCGTCCCGCCGCCGGCGGAGTTCACGCAGGAGAACGTGACGCTCTGTTCGATCGTGGCTGCCTGTGCGGGAGCAGCGACCGCCGACATCATCGCGACGAAAACCAGTGTGAGCAGGGCTAGCAAGATACGGCGAACGCGCGTTGAGTAACTGAACGTGCACGGAAGGTAGCAAAGTAGCGCGGCCGACGGCAGTCCGATTGCCAAACATTCGGAATCGGAACGCGGAACGTCCGGGCAACCATCAGCGGGGCGCCGGACTCGGACGCCTCATGCCGCTACCGAAGAACGCCAACGCGGTCGCCAGAATCGAGAGCCCGACCGCGACAAAGATCTGCCAACTGATCGACTGACCGGCGTTGGCGGGCGCCACCAGGTCCACCCCGAGCCCGCCCAAAAGTTGCCCGACGATCGTCAGCAACGAGAACAGCAACACCCCCAGGCCACGGACAGCGAAAGCCGCCACCGTGACAAACACCACCCCGATCGGTCCGCCCAACCACAACACGGGGTCGGACCAGACCGCCGGGGGCGGAACGAACGGTTTCCCATCGAACTGCTCGACCACCGTGGCAATGACGCTGAGCACCGCCAGACCCACCGTGAAGTTGACCATCGCCGCCACCAACGGGTTGCCTGCCGCGACCGCGACCCGGCCGTTGAGACCCTGCTGGAAGGCCACCAGCGCCCCGGCCGCCATGGCGAACAGCACCAGCGCAGGGGCGAACGACCCATCGGTGATCCCGCCCTGAACGGCCAGCGCGACGCCAGCCACACACAGCACGGCCGCCACCACCCTCGGCCCCGTCACCGGTCGGCGACCGCCGGGGCCCACCCCCAGCCGGTCGGCGACCAGCGAGTTCCCGGTCTGGCCGGCCACAACCGCCACCGTGAACAACGCAACACCCAGGGTCGGCACGACCAGGCCCTGGGCAGCGACGAACATCGCGCCGCCGACACCACCCAGCATTGCCCACCAGGGCAGCCGGGGCGGAACCCGTCCGATCACCCTCCGGCGCAACCTGCGCAGTCCGGTGCGGCTGCCCGGGTTGACCAGCACCACCACGGCCAGCATCACGAACCCGGCGCCAAATGAAACCGCGGCCGCCTCGAAGCCACTGCTGACCCGTACCGCCAACTCGCCATTGATCCGCGCCTGGATCACCGCCAACACGCCCACCAACACGGCCAGCGAACCGTCGCGGACAACCTGCACCTGCCGGTGCTGCGACGGGTGACCCGAACCGTGGGCGACGGCTGCGTCCCGCGGTTGGCTAGTGGAAGAAATGCCGGGTACCCGTGAAGTACAGCGTCGCGCCGACAGCCCGGGCCGCGGCGATCACTTCCTGATCGCGCACTGAGCCGCCGGGTGACACCACCGCGCGGACACCGGCGTCGGTGAGCACCTCCAGCCCATCCGGGAACGGGAAGAACGCATCTGAGGCCCCGACCGCGTCCCGGGCACGTTCCTCGCCCGCCCGGGCAACCGCCAGTCGGGCCGAATCCACCCGGTTCACCTGGCCCATTCCGATTCCCACCGCCGCCCCGTTGTGCGCGAGCAGGATGGCGTTGCTCTTCACCGCCCGGCAAGACCGCCAGGCGAATTCAAGATCCGACAACGTTGCCGAATCGGCAGGTTCACCGCAAGCCAGCGTCCAACTCTGCGGGTCGTCGCCGGGTGCATCGACCCGGTCGGTGGTCTGCACCAGCAGACCACCGGAAATCCGCCTCGCCTCCACTCCGTGGGCAGCCGGCGCGGCAGCCACCAGAATCCGAATGCTCGGTTTCGCCGCGAGGATCTCCATGGCACCTGGCTCGTAGCCGGGTGCCACGATCACCTCGGTGAAGATTTCCGCGACCTGCTCGGCCATCGCGGCGCTGACCGGTCGGTTGCTGGCGATGACACCGCCGAAGGCCGAGACCGGGTCGGTCTCGTTGGCCCGGCGATGGGCCTCTGCGACATCGGCACCGACCGCGATTCCGCACGGGTTGGCGTGCTTGATGATCGCCACCGCCGGGAGTTGGAAGTCATACGCTGTCCGATAGGCAGCATCGGCATCGACGAAGTTGTTGTAGGACATCGGCTTCCCGTGCAGTTGGTCCGCACCGGCGATACCACCGTCGGCATGGGCCGAGACATACATGGCGGCCTGCTGATGGGGGTTTTCGCCGTACCGCAGCACCTCCGCCCGCTCCCAGACACCTGCCACCCAGGCCGGCAATGTGGCGCCCGCACCCTTCGGCGCCGTCACCTCGTCCAACCAGGTGGCCACGGCGACGTCATAGGCAGCCGTATGCCGGAAGGCATCCACCGCCAACTCCTTGCGTTGTTGCAGGGTGAAGCCACCAGCACGAACGGCCCGGACGGTTTGCTCGTACCGCTCCGGCGACACCACCACCGCGACACTGGGGTGATTCTTCGCTGCCGCCCGCAACATGGCCGGCCCGCCGATATCGATCTGTTCCACACATTCGTCTTCGGTGGCGCCACTGGCGACGGTGTCGGTGAATGGATACAGGTTGACCACCACGAGATCGAACGGGGCGATATCCAAGTCAGCCAGCGCGGTGGTGTGGTCTTGCCGCCGGGAGTCGGCGAGGATTCCGGCGTGGATGCCGGGGTGCAGAGTCTTCACCCTGCCGTCCAGGCACTCCGGGAACCCGGTGACCTCGGCGACCGGGGTGACCGGAATGCCCAAATCGGTGATGGTCCGCGCGGTCGAGCCGGTGGAGACGATCTCCACCCCGGCATCACGCAGTCCGCCGGCGAGCTCGGCCAGGCCACTCTTGTCAAAGACGCTGACAAGCGCCCGTCGAACCTGCCGGGAACCGCCCTGAACTGTCGGCCTAGACGTGCCCTCGTGCGCTGTGGTACTCATCCCAACCGAACCTTCCTGCCGTCTGTCGTGACTGTCATGGTCGCCAATTCCGGGATAACCCGCACCAGCATCTCCCGCTCAACTTCCTTGATCCGCTCGTGCAGCGAGCTCTCGTCGTCGTCGTCGCGGACCGGCACCGCCGTCTGCGCCACGATCGGCCCGGTGTCCACCCCTGCATCGAGCAGGTGGATGGTGGCCCCTGTCAGCCGGACGCCATAGGCGAGGGCGTCCCGTACGGCGTGCCCGCCGGCGAAACTGGGAAGCAGGGATGGATGGGAGTTGACCACCAGCGCGCCGCAGTTGGTCAGGAAGATCGGGTCGAGGATGCGCATGAGCCCCGCGGACAGCACCACCGTCGGCCGGTAGTGGGCGACCTGCCTCGCGAGCGCAACGCTCCAGGAGTGGCGGTTGGGGTAGTCGCGGAACCGAGTGGTGAAGGTGGGGACGTCGTGCGCTTTCGCGATATCCAGGCCTGCGGCACCGTCCCGGTCGGCTCCGACCGCCGCAACGCGGACAGGAAAGCTGGGATCCTCCGCAGCAGCAAGTAGGGCGGCCATCGTGGAACCCGCCCCAGAGATAAGCACGACCACTGCAGGTCGGGTAGCTGAAACGGGCACGACACCGATCCTAGGAGTCGACGCCGACCAGACCGCGGTCGGGCGTGGTCGCGCCAGCTGCCGCTACCTGCCGGCGCGATCGAATCCGCGAGCCGAAATCTCCCAGGTAGCTGCCGACGAACACCAGTAGTCCGATCGAACCGGACAGGAGCAGCGGATTCGGACCCATCGACGAGAGACGTCCTGCCAGGCTGATGTGGGCCAGCAGCCCCGCGAGCAACGCGATCAGTGCGCAACCGCCAGCTAGTCGCGCATGCCCACCCAGCCGGCGCCAGGCCGACGCTGGCCGCGGACCGTCCCGCACGATCGCCGCGTAGGCCCCGGCAGCCACCGGCAGCAGCACGAGCACCAGCAACCAGCTGGCGGCGGTCGGAACGGCAGCGAACAGAGGCAGGGCCGGCAAGGCCGCGGCACCGGTGTCCCCCCAGGACGCCACCGCGGCATCCGTCCCCAGCGAGACCGGAACTGCCGCGGAGTAGCCGACGGCCCAGATCGCAACAGTCGGCAGGTAGATGACCGACAGCAGCAGCACGACGATGGTGCCGGTGGCACCCGCTCGCAGTGACGCCAGCGCTGCACCCGCCGCGCCTCCGTGCAGCACCAGCGAGGCGATCACCAGCACCCCTCCGGCGATCAACAGCCACGACATCGCTCGGACTGCCGCCCGCAGATCGGATCGCAGGTAGGCCGGTATCCGCGCGGTCCAGTTCCGCAGCATCCCGCCCGCACCGGCCGCGCCACACCAGACCCCGGCCGCTCCCACCGTCGCGCAGCCCGCGAAGGCTGCCCACTCGGGTACGGCCGCCGCGGTGGTCGCCGTCACCGCCGCCACCAGTAACCCGATCACGCCATAGACAAGGCCAGCGGCCGCGACCATTCGAATCAGATCGGCACCGTCGCCCAGACCACTGCGGCGGACGGACAGTCTGGCAACTCGGGCCGCCAACCTAAAGCAAGCGGCCGTGAGTACAAGTGGCGGCGCCCAGACCAGACCGAGTTCGGTCTGTACCGGGGCAAGGTGGCCGGCCAGCCAGGTGTAGCCGACGAAGTCCAGCATTGCGCCGACGCTGCTACGACCGGCGGCCAACACCCAGCTGACAAGTGCGACCGAACCCAGCACTGCGATCCCGATGGCTGACCCGAGCAGGGCAGAGATGGCGCCGTTGACGGCCGCCGGCACACTTCGCTCGGAGTCGTGCCGCCGCCTGGCCGCTGGCTGCGCCGACTGCACATGTGCGCTCTTGTCACCAGATCCGGTGGCTCGCGTGGACGAACGGCGGGGAGCCCCCGGACGTCGATCGTGGCGACCGGCGGGTCCACGGAGGTTGCGGGCTGCGGCCATCCGGGCATTCTCGCAGCGACCGGGCCGACGGCACGGCAGACGCGCCGACAGGTCCCGACCGGGTCAGGCCGACAGGTCCCTGGACCACCTCACGCACGGGCGGGGAGTGTCAGCCGACGATGTCCCGCATCAGTCGAGCGGTCGCCGAAGGGGTACGGCCGACGCGAACCCCGACAGCCTCCAATGCCTCCTGCTTGGCGGCGGCGGTACCGGAGGAGCCGGACACAATGGCCCCAGCATGACCCATCGTCTTACCCTCGGGCGCGGTGAAGCCCGCCACGTAGCCGACCACCGGCTTGCTGACGTTGTCGGCGATGAACGCGGCGGCCCGCTCCTCCGCGTCGCCGCCGATCTCGCCGATCATCACGATCGCCTCGGTCTCAGGATCAGCCTCGAATGCCGCCAGGCAATCGATGTGGGTGGTGCCGATGATCGGGTCACCGCCGATGCCCACCGCCGTGGAGAATCCCAAATCCCGCAGTTCATACATCATCTGGTAGGTCAAGGTGCCCGATTTGGAGACGAGGCCGATCCGACCGGGGCCGGTGATATCCCCGGGGATGATGCCGGCGTTGGCCTTGCCGGGGCTGATCAGCCCTGGGCAGTTCGGTCCGATCAGCCGGGTCGTCCCGGCGCGCTCCGCGTAGGTGAAGAACTGTGCAGTGTCATGAACCGGCACACCCTCGGTGATGATGACAGCCAGCGGGACACCCGCGTCGACGGTCTCCTCCACGGCAGCCTTGGTGAACCGGGGCGGGACGAACAGCACGGCGACGTCGGCGCCCGTCCCCTCGACCGCCTCGGCGACCGTATTGAACACCGGGATGACGGTGCCGTCGGCATCGACGGTCTGGCCGCCCTTGCCGGGAGTGACGCCCGCGACCACGTTGGTTCCGCTGGCGACCATCCGACGGGTGTGCTTGCCACCTTCGGAGCCGGTGATGCCCTGCACCACGATCCGAGAGTGATCAGTGAGGAAAATGGCCATGATTCAGGCTCCCTGCGCCGCAAGCTGGGCGACCCGGCGGGCCGCGTCGTCCATGGTGTCCACGATCTCGATCAGGTCATGCGCCGCATCGTCGAGGATCTGACGACCCTCGGCCGCGTTATTGCCATCCAGCCGAACCACCAACGGTTTGGTCGGCTCCTCATCTCGCTCCGCCAGCATCCGCAGCGCCCCGACGATTCCGTTCGCCACCGCGTCGCAGGAAGTGATTCCACCGAAGACGTTCACGAACACAGCCTTCACCTCGGGGTCCCCCAGCACGATCTCCAAACCGTCGGCCATCACCTGAGCCGACGCACCGCCGCCGATGTCGAGGAAGTTCGCGGGCCGAATGCCGCCGAACTCCTCACCTGCGTAGGCCACCACGTCCAGCGTCGACATCACAAGCCCGGCACCGTTGCCGATGATGCCGACCTCGCCCTGCAACTTCACGTAGTTGAGGCCCTTGGCGGTGGCGACCACCTCCAACTCGTCGGTGGCGTGGATATCGGTCAGTTCGGCATGCAGCGGATGACGGAACTCGGCGTTGTCGTCGAGGGTGACTTTGCCGTCCAGCGCGACGATGTCCCCGACCGGTGTCTTCACCAACGGGTTCACCTCCACCAGACTGGCATCTTCGCCGACGAAGGTGGCCCACAGCGACACCAACACCTCGGCAACCTGGTCTGCCACATCGGTCGGGAACTTTGCTATCGCCACGATCTCATCGGCCTTGGCGCGATCGACGCCATCGATCGGGTCAATCGCGACCTTCGCCAGCGCCTCCGGCTTGGTCTCCGCGACCTCTTCGATGTCCATCCCGCCCTCCACGCTGGCCATCGCCAGGAAGTTGCGGTTGGCCCGGTCGAGTAGGAAGGAGACGTAGTACTCCTCCGCGATATCACTGGCTCCGGTGATCAGCACCTTGCGGACAATGTGGCCCTTGATGTCCAACCCGAGGATCGCTTCCGCGTGCGCCTGCGCCTCGACCGGGTCAGCGGCGAGTTTGACGCCGCCGGCCTTCCCGCGGCCGCTGGTCTTCACCTGGGCCTTGACCACCACGGTGCCGCCGATGTCCTCGGCCGCGCAGCGGGCCGCGGCCGGATCCACCGCCACGATTCCGCTCTGGGTGGGCACGCCGTAGGCGGCGAACATCTCCTTGGCTTGGTACTCGTAAAGATCCACGGATCGCCGTCCTCAGTCGTCTATGGTGACCAGTTCGCCGCCGAGGGCGGCCCTTTGCAATGTAACGAAACGGTCAGACCCGCCGACGCTCGGGTTCCGGGTCAGGCAGCGGTGCTGGCGCCGACCTCGTCATTGACCCATTCGACAATCTCCTGGGTGCGCGTTCCCGGCGTGAACACCTTGGCAACTCCCAGCGCGGTCAGATCGTCGATATCGTCCTCGGGGATGATTCCGCCACCGAACACCACGATGTCGGAAGCACCGCGCTCCTTGAGCAGATCTATCACCCGGGCGAACAGCGTCATATGGGCACCGGAGAGGACCGACAGGCCGATCGCGTCGGCGTCCTCCTGGATGGCTGTCTCCACGATCATTTCCGGCGTCTGGTGCAGACCGGTGTAGATCACTTCGATACCGGCGTCGCGCAGCGCCCGGGCGACTACTTTCGCGCCCCGATCGTGACCGTCCAGACCTGGCTTGGCAATGACCACTCGGATTGGTGAGGAGGACATGGCGCAAGCGTATCGCCAGCGGGCCGAGCACGTGCGCCGTACCGGCCGGGCCACCGCACTGCGGGCGGCCGTCCACACGCCGGCCCGGGACAGGCCACGCAACTTTCCCGCTGGCGCCGCTGGGTTTCCGCAGCATCATCGGCTACGTTTCTCTCGTGCCGGAAGATGAGAGCCAGGGCGGATCGGGTGAATCCCCGCTGACCCCGGTGCAACGGATCACTGACCGGCTCAGCCGGGTGAGCGTCGGCAGCAGGAGAGTCAGCAAGGCGGTCCTCTCGCCGGCGGGCCTCCGGGGCACGGCGATCGAGATGGCATGGCTGAGCGCCCACGTCGCGATGTACCCGCTGGGTGTGGTCGAGGGAAAAGCCCGTGAGGCCCAGGAGCGGCACAATCTGCAGGACCTGCCACCGGTTCAGCGCGGCCTGATCATCGGCGACGTGGAAGCGGCCGGCACGCCGATCATCCTGGTGCACGGGGTGGTGGACAACCACACGATCTTCACCCTGCTGCGCCGATCGCTGGGGCGGCGCGGCTTCGGTCGGGTGATCACGCTCAACTATTCCCCCCTCACTGACGACATCCGCCGGGTGGCGCGACGACTCAGCCGGCTTATCGAGTCGGTCTGCCGGGAGACGGGCTACGAGCGGGTCCATGTCGTCGGCCACTCGATGGGCGGGCTGGTCGCCCGGTACTACGTCCAGCGACTGGGCGGCGACGCACGGGTACACACACTGGTCACCCTCGGCACTCCCCACGAAGGTTCGGCGCCGGCACGCTACGTACCCCACAACGTTGCCCGACAATTGCGCCCGCAGAGCGACATCGTGCTGGAACTGATGGAGCCCGCTCCGCATTGCCGCACCCGGATGGTCGCGGTGTGGTCGGACCTCGACCAGATGATCATCCCGAAGCGCAACGCGAGAATCGTCCACGAAGACCTCAATGCCCGCAACGTTTTCATCCGCGGGATCGGCCATATGTCATTACCGGTCGACGGCAGAGTTATCCACGTGATCAGCACCACGCTCGCGCACCTCGATGTCGACGGCACCACACTGGCCCCGGGCGCAACCTCGATCGCCTCCAGCACGGGCAAACCGGGCGAGAACAGTGGCAACCGCAACCGTCGAGGTACCGGCCGGAACCGCGGCGGCGCAGCCGCAGCCACCGGAAACTAGCGCGGTTGTCAGCGGGTCTCAGCCGGCAGCGGCAAGAACCGCTCAGGATTCAACGCCACCAGTTGACGTTCGGGGTCGGTCGGGTCGATCGGACTCTTCGGGCCCAAGGTGTCACCAACCTGTGCTCGGCGCAGCACCTCGAAGTGCAGGTGGGAGCCGGTACTGTTCCCGGTGCTGCCGCGCAGACCGATCTGCTGGCCGCGCTGAACCCGCTGGCCCACGACGACCTCGGGTAGTTGCTCGAGATGGGCGTACCGGGTGAAGAGCCCGCCGGGGTGGGCGATGACCACCGAGTTGCCGTAGGCACCGGCGACCCCCGCCTCGAGCACTGTGCCAGCCCGGGCCGCGACGACCGGAGCCCCTTCCTCCCCCGCGAAGTCCAACCCGGTGTGCTGACCGCCGCCCCAGTTGGCACCGGCCTCGTCGAACCGGGCGGTGAGTTCGTAGTGATCCACCGGGATGGTCCAGGCCGCGCTGCCCAGATATTCCGCCAGTACGGTGGCAGAGCCTGCCATCTGCGCCGACGTGCCCGCTCCGAGCGTCGCCAGCTGTAGGGGGACAGTGCGCCCGACCGCAGCGAAGCGTGCGACATCAGCGAGGGTGACCACCTCCGGCGCGGCGCCGATCGCGGGACCCGCGACCGGTCCTGCCGCTGCGACCGGCACGATCGGGCCTGCGGTCGCCACGGAAACCGGCCCCCGGCCTGAGCCGTTGCCCGACCCCACCGCCGAGCCGTCGCCGACGCCGGCAGCGGCGGTACCGGCCTGGGTGAGCGAGACGGTCGCCACAATCGCCGCCGTCGCCGCCAGTGGCGCGCCGACGATCAGCGCCGCCCGCCGGCGGGTCGGCCGGGCAGGCCGGCGGGTGCTATCAGTGCTGGAG
>JAUPKM010000125.1 GCA_030837445.1 Actinomycetota bacterium | reverse complement strand
CGACACAACTGGCCGACCACTGCGGACACCCGAAGGGTGTCGCTCGGGGCCGGCACAGACCGGCACCACCAAGGCGCCTTCTCGCTGGGATAGGACTTCGCCGAGACGCCGGAGCCGGCAGTCGGAGCCGGCTCGGGGTAGTTCGCTGCGGCCGGTGTCGTCCCGAGCACGCCGAGTCCGGTGGCCACGCAGACGCCCGCCAGTCCGGCGGCGAACAGCCGGGTGCGCGAACGTCGATCGATCAACGATCCACTCGAGGTCTCAACGTTGTCCGAATGGTCTGAACCTGCGGGGGTGTGACAGCGATTGGTCATTGCTTTCCTAGCCTCGACAACAGGACTGTGGACTCCGCGGCAGTGCACCGATTCCGGATCCTGCGAGGTGGGCGGCACAAGATTTTCCTGTTCTTGACCACTCGACTGCGAAGAATCCTTTACTATGGTGCGTTTCCGCGTTGAATCCGCTGTACGAAGATAGGTCGGCTCCCGAGACGACCCCCCGCGGACCCCCCGACTGGCACATCGCAGTCCGCAGACGCGCAGGTCAGAGCCGGTTCGACGGTGAGTAAGAATCGAGTAAACGCCAGTAGTGGGAGCGGCCTGCCCGGACTAGGCAGGCAACTCTGTTCGCCGCAGCGAGGCGAGCAGGGCGCGACTGGACGCCGCGATTCCCTCCCCCGAAAGCCCAGCGTCGTCGAGAATCTGCTCGCGCCTGCCCTGGGCGAGGAAGCGTTGATCGATACCCAACGACAGTTGCGGTTGGTGAACGCCGGCGGCCGAGAGTGCCGCCGCGGTCGCGGCGCCGAAGCCGGCCGCACGCGACCCATCTTCCACCGTGATCACAACGTCGTACTCCGCCGCGATCGACGGCAGGGTCGACGGCACGGGCAGGATCCAACCTGGATCAATCACTGTCACGCCCGTGCCGGTGGCGGCGAGCAAATCGGCTGCGGCCAGGCAGCGGTTTGCCATCGCACCCACCGACACCAGCAGCACCTGTGGAAGGCCGAGCCGTGCGAGGACATCCATCCCACCGTGCGAGTCCACCGCCGAGATGTCTGCCGGCAACGCACCCTTGGGGTAACGGACCACGGTCGGTCCGTCGGCGACCTCGACAGCCTGGTCCAGTTGCGTTCGCAGGGTTTGCCCATCCCGAGGTGCTGCCACCCGGACGCCGGGGATGAATGACAGCATCGAGATGTCCCAGACCCCGTTGTGGCTGGCGCCATCGTCGCCGGTGACACCGGCCCGATCGAGGACGAAGGTGACACCGGCGCGATGCAGAGCGCAGTCCATCAACACTTGATCGAAGGCCCTGTTCAGGAAGGTGGCGTACAGCGCCACCACCGGATGTAAGCCCCCATAAGCCATCCCAGCCGCCGATGCTGCCGCGTGCTGTTCGGCGATTCCGACGTCGAAGACCCTGTCGGGATAGGCCTGTGCGAACGGGGTCAGCCCGGTGGGAGCCAGCATGGCCGCAGTGATCGCGACCACATCGGGTCGGTGACTGCCGATCTCGACCAGTTTCTCGCCGAAGACAGAGGTCCAGGTCGGTCCGGCACCCTTGACCGGCTCTCCCGTGTCCGGATTGATCACACCGACACCGTGGAACCGGTCGGCCTCGTCCGCCTCGGCGGGGGCGTAGCCGCGTCCCTTTTCCGTTATCGCGTGCACAATCACCGGGCCATTGAAGTTGCGGGCCCTGATCAAAGCCGATTCCATATCGATGATGCTGTGACCGTCGACCGGACCGATGTACTTCAACCCGAGGTCCTCGAACATTCCCTGCGGCGCCACGATGTCCTTGATGCCCTTTTTGACTCCATGCAGCGTGCCGTAGGCGGGCCGGCCCAGCACCGGCGTTCCGGACAGGATTCTCTTACCCCAATCGAGGAACCGCTCATAGCCATCAGTCGTGCGCAGCGTCGACAGATGGGACGCGACTCCGCCGATCGTCGGCGAGTAGGACCGCTCGTTGTCGTTGACGACGATGATCACCTGCCGGTCCGGGGCGCCGGCAATGTTGTTCAACGCCTCCCAGGCCATCCCACCGGTCAACGCGCCGTCACCGATTACGGCCACCACATGCCGATGTCCTGACTCCCCGGCGCGCTGCCACGCCTTCGCCAGGCCGTCCGCGTACGACAGTGAGGTCGATGCATGGGAATTCTCGATGATGTCGTGCGGGCTCTCCGCTCGGGATGGGTATCCGGAGAGGCCACCGGGCTGGCGAAGCCGATCAAATTCGGCCGCACGGCCAGTCAGGATCTTGTGCACGTACGTCTGGTGTCCGGTATCCCACAGAATCGCGTCCTGGGGTGAGCGGAACACCCGGTGCAGGGCGATGGTCAGTTCGACCACACCCAGGTTTGGGCCGAGGTGACCACCGGTTCGGGACACCCTGTCGACCAGGAATGCCCTGATATCTGCCGATAACTCGACTAGGTCTGGCTCCGACATCCCCACCAGATCGGCCGGCCCTGACACGTCCTGGATATGAGCCACGCCAGTCCTCTCGCCGATACCCGTCGCGTTCCATCCTGAACCCGCCGAGGCGGGACTCAAGTCTAGGCCCAGATCACAGCCGGGGCACCCAGCGACGCCCCTCGAGTGCGGCCGCGACCAGGCCCAGCTCCCGATCGAGTCGGGCCAATCTGACACCCTCATGCTCCAACGCCGTCAAAACCTCTGTGACTGTCTGCGGCGTGAGCACCTCGCCCAGTTCCCGCCGAACCCCTGCGTAGGCCTGTCGAGAGGCCGCCAAGGCCCCGGCCACGTAGTGCTGGACCACCGTCGCCAACGCCAACGGGTGTCGTCGGAACACCGAGTGTGCCCGAAACTCCGGCGGTGCATTGTCGAGTAGCCAGCCGACAGCGTCGGCCTCGAAATCGTCCGACTCCGGCGGCGCCAGCTCGGCCGGCCACCCGGTCGGGACGGCCGACCGCGCCTGCCGGTCCACGGGCCGCTCAGCAGGCATCGGCGCGCTAGGACAGCAGCGAACGCAGGACGTACTGCAGGATGCCGCCGTTGCGGTAGTAGTCCGCCTCCCCTGGGGTATCGATCCTCAACAGGGCATCGAACTCGATCCGCTCCCCGCCGGTTCCGACCGCGGTGACCGCCACCGTGGCTGGCGTTCGGCCGGCGTTGAGTTCCTCGACGCCACGGATCGACAGTGTTTCGTCGCCGCTGAGGCCGAGTGACTCCGCCGTCGTGCCCGCCGGGTACTGCAACGGCAGCACCCCCATCCCGATCAGATTGGAGCGGTGAATGCGTTCATAGGATTCGGCAATCACGGCTTTGACCCCGAGCAGGGCCGTCCCCTTGGCGGCCCAGTCCCGGGAGGAGCCGGACCCGTATTCCTTGCCTGCCAACACCACCAGCGGAATGGCCTCGGCAGCGTATGCCTGGGCGGCCGCGTAGATCGTGCTGGTAGGCCTCGCCGAATCAGTGAAGTCGACGGTGAATCCGCCCTCGATTCCAGGCACGAGTTGATTGCGCAACCGAATATTGGCGAATGTCCCCCGGATCATCACCTCGTGGTTACCCCGTCGGGACCCGTAGGAGTTGAAGTCCTTTCGGGCGACTCCGTGCTCGGCCAGATAGTCCCCCGCCGGACTGTCAGCCTTGATCGCGCCCGCGGGAGAGATGTGGTCGGTGGTGACGGAGTCACCCAACTTGGCCAGCACCCGCGCCCCGACGATGTCGGTGACCGGGGCGGGTTCCGTTGCCATGTCGTCGAAATAGGGAGGCTTGCGCACGTAGGTGGAGTTGGGGTCCCACGCGAAGGTAGCGCCGGATGGCGTCTCGAGGGTCGTCCAGCGGGCATCGCCGGCGAAGACGTCGGCGTACCTGGCGGTGAACATGTCGGCATCGATGCTGGCCGCCACCACGTCGGCGACCTCCTCCGCCGATGGCCAGAGGTCCCGCAGGTAGACGTCGACACCTTCGGAGTCGACCCCCAGCGGCATCTGGACAATGTCGACGTCCATCCGACCCGCGAGGGCGTATGCGACCACCAGCGGCGGCGAGGCGAGGTAGTTCATCTTCACGTCCGGATTGATCCGGCCTTCGAAGTTGCGGTTGCCGCTCAAGACCGACACTGCGGCTAGGTCTGCGTCGTTCACCGCCGCACTGACCTCGGCGGGCAACGGACCGGAGTTACCAATGCATGTTGTGCAGCCGTAGCCAACCAGGTCGAAGCCCAACTTGTTCAGGTACACGTCGAGTCCGGACTTCTGGTAGTAGTCCGTGACAACCTTCGAACCCGGTGCCAGCGTCGTCTTGACCCATGGCTTGACGGTCAGGCCACGCTCCACCGCGCGTTTGGCGACGAGGCCCGCGGCCAACATCACCGAAGGGTTCGAGGTGTTGGTGCAGGATGTGATGGCGGCGATGACCACCGCGCCGTGGCCGATGGTGGCCTGCTGTCCGTCGATGGTGAGGTCGACTGTGGCGGCCGGTTCAGCGGTGTAGGCGGGCAGCGCCTCCGCGAATTTGGTGGCGGCTTCCGCCAGCAGGACCCGGTCCTGCGGACGCTTGGGCCCGGCCAGCGAAGGCTGCACGGTGCCTAGGTCCAACTCCAGATACTCCGAATAGCGAGGCTCCGCAGTCGGATCGTGCCAGAGTCCTTGCGCTCTGGCGTAGGCCTCGACCAGTTCGATCTGCTCCTCACCACGCCCGGTCAACCGCAGGTACGCCAATGTCTCCTCGTCGATCGGGAAGACGGCCGCGGTGGAGCCGTACTCGGGACTCATGTTCCCGATCGTCGCCCGGTTGGCCAACGAGACTGAGGCAACACCCTCGCCGTAGAACTCGACGAACTTGCCCACCACCCCGTGTGCCCGCAACAGCTCGGTGATGGTCAGCACGAGATCGGTGGCCGTCGCGCCCGCGGGCAGCTGCCCGTGCAGCTTGAATCCGACCACCCGGGGGATCAGCATGGATACCGGCTGGCCGAGCATCGCGGCCTCAGCCTCGATCCCGCCCACGCCCCAGCCGAGCACGCCGAGGCCGTTCACCATGGTGGTGTGGCTGTCTGTGCCGACGCAGGTGTCGGGGTAGGCCTGTCCACCTCGAACCATCACCACTCTGGCCAGGCTCTCAATATTGACCTGATGGACTATCCCGGTCCCGGGTGGTACGACCTTGAACTCGTCGAATGCGGTCTGTCCCCACCGCAGAAACTGGTAGCGCTCGCGGTTGCGCTGGTATTCCAGGTCGACGTTGAGTTCCAACGCGTCCGGCCGACCGAAGACATCGGCGATTACGGAATGATCGATCACGAGTTCGGCCGGCGCCAATGGATTGATCTTCTCGGGGTCACCTCCCAGGTCCGCAACGGCCTCGCGCATCGTCGCCAGATCCACCACACACGGGACACCAGTGAAATCCTGCATGATCACCCGCGCCGGGCTGAACTGGATCTCCTGGCTGGGTTCGGCCGCGGGATCCCAGGAACCCAGGGCACCGATGTGGTCGGCAGTGACATTGGCGCCGTCTTCGGTCCGCAACAGGTTTTCCAGCAGCACCTTGTGGCAGAACGGGAGATCACCCGAACCCGGCACCTTGTCGATTCGGAAAATGTCGTACCTGGTTTCGCCCACCTCGAGTGAGGATGCGGCGCCGAAAGAATCCATTCGTCCTCCGATTCACCAATAATCGTCGTGGTCAAGTTACTCCCTGCCCCCGACAGTTCCGACGCGAGCATGGCGTCAGGGCGTTGGGTTCACCGTCCGCGCCAAGCCGGCAACAGCCTCCAGGTGCTGAGTCATCGGAAACAGGTCGAACGCCTCCAGCGTCTCCAGCCGCCAACCTGCTGCCAGCAGTGATCGGAGATCTCTCGCCAGCGCTGCACCGTCACAGGCCACGTAGGCCAGTCGCGTCGCGGTTGAGTCACTGATCCTGGCGACCACATCGGGCCCTGCTCCGACCCGTGGCGGGTCCAACACGACAATGCTGGGACGACCAGGGTCCTCCGCGAGCCACTTAGACACCGGCTGTTGGTGGATTCGCACCTGCGTCAAGTCGTGCAGGTTGCGGCGGGCAAGCTTGGCAGCGGTGGCGTCACCCTCCACCGCGTCGACCCGTGCCACTCTGTGCGCCAGCGCACCCGCGAACAGCCCAACCCCGCTGTACAGGTCCCACAGGTGGTCCTCCTCGGTCGGAGCCAGGGCCCGCTCCACAGCGGCAACCAGCACGTCCGGGGCTCCCCGGTGCGCCTGCCAGAAGCCATCGGTGGCCACCCGCCAGTGTCGGCCGGCAGCCTCACGACGGACCCACGCGCGAGCCCTCAGGTCCCCGACCTTCCCGAGCGCGGCACCTGGGTTGACTGCACCAGGGTTGACTGCGCCGGCCGTGTCTCCGTCAGCCGGTGTGGCCGAAGACTTCGACTTCGCATGGACGCGATACCCGCCGGGATCGCCGACACTGGCGTCCACTCGGTCGATCCCGGACCAGTCGCCGCGGAATATCGCCGCCAACTCCGGGACGCACACTGGACAGTTGGTTACCGGCACGATCTCCTCGGAGCGGTGTCGGTGGAATCCGGCCCGACCGTCTCTGACGGCGACCGAGACCTTGGTCCGCCAGCCCAGTCCGGTCTGAACGTCCTCCGCTGCTGCCGCCTCCCAGGCGGCTCGATCCCTTGGGACGCCGACTTCGACCACGTCGAGCGCCTCAGCCATCGGCCGGCCGGCCACCTCCTCGATCCTGCCGATGGTGCGCAGTTGGTCGGCCAACACCTGCTTCTTCCAGACCCGCTGCCACCCGGGTGCGACATGCTGCAGATCGCAACCCCCGCAGACGTCGGCATAGGCACATGGTGGAGTCACCCTCAGCGGTGACGCTTCGACGACCTCCACGACTGTGGCGAACAGGATGCGGCCACCGCGACCTGCACCATTCACCCGGGCACGGACCAGCTCATCCGGCAGGCTGCCGCGGACGAAAACTGTGGCGTCCTGGTGATGGCCGACGCAATGGCCGCCAGCCGCGGGCGGACCCATTCGGAGCTCCAACACGGAGCCGATCAGTGGTGCTGCCGCCCCGACCGCTAGCCGCCTCGACGGCCGCCGCCGCGGACGGTCAGTCCCGGTGTTCAAGTCCCATTTCATTCGCCACTTCGAACTCAGCCTCTGCCGCCGGTGGCTCACCTCGGCGGACCGCTCCAGCAGCATTGCCGACGGGTTCGTCGACGATTCGCGTGCTCGAGCGCAACTGCCAGGGCACGGACACCACCATCACGCCCGGGGTGAATAGCAGCCGGGCTTTCAGCCGCCAGGCGGACTGGTTGTGCAACAGGTGCTCCCACCAGCGTCCGACGACGTACTCGGGCACGTAGACCGTGACCAGATCGCGGGGGCTACTCACTCGGACGGCCCGTACGTAGTCCACGACCGGCCTGGTGATCTCGCGGAACGGGGAATCGAGCACCTTCAGCGATACCGGAATGCCCCGCCTGTCCCAATCGTCCATCAGAGTCCTGGTTTCCGCCGGGTCCACATTGACCACCAGTGCCTCCAGCTTGTCGGGCCGGGTGGCTCGGGCATATGCCAACGCGCGCAAGGTTGGCTTGTGAACCTTGGACACCAGCACGATTGCCCAGACTCGGGACGGCAGCGTGGTGGCCGAATCGTCCTCTGGGGCGAGTTCCTCGGCCACCCGGTCGTAGTGCCGGTGGATCGATTTCATCAGCCAGAACAACAGTGGCATCGCCACGCAGACGATCCAGGCCCCGGCCAGGAACTTGCTGACCAGGACAATGACCAGCACCGTCGCGGTCATACTGAATCCGACGGTGTTCACGACCCGGTTGCGTTTCATCTTCCGACTCTCTGCCCCCGCGAGCCCCGGGTTGCGAAGG
>JAUPKM010000124.1 GCA_030837445.1 Actinomycetota bacterium | reverse complement strand
CCACCTACACCGAGGTGGTCGAGAATGAGGTCCTGGCGGGCGATGAGGTGGTCGCGGGGATCCCGGGATTCGAGGGAATCGAACGGATTCACCTGCGGCTGGAATTCCACGAGGTCGAAGGTGGCACGCTGCTTCGCCTAACCCAAGGCCCCTACCGGGAGCAGTTGCGTGGGCTGGCCGCCTCCGGCTGGGAGAGTTCCTTCACGAAACTGGATCTACTGCTGAGCCACTGACTGCGTGGAACGCCCGGGTCAGCAGGTTGGTGCTCGGCTAGCCGAGCAGCAGCACGCCGATTCCGTAGATGACCACGCCTGCCAGCGCTCCCACGACGGTGCCGTTCACCCTGATGTACTGCAGGTCCTTTCCTACCTGCAGCTCTATCCGCCGGGAGGCCTCAGTGGCGTCCCAGCGCGCCACGGTGTCTGAGATCAACGAGGTCGCCTCGGCGCCGTACCGGGAACTCAGGTAGATCGCACCGTCGCAGATCCGACGATCCACCCTGGCCCGAAACACCTCATCGGTCCGGAGTCGATCCGCAAGCTCCAGCACGAGTTGATCGGCCCGCGTTCGTAGTTCCCCTTCCGGGTCGGCCAACGCGGCAAGTAGCACCTGTTTGGTGGCCGGCCAGATAGAGGCAACAGCCGCCTGCACCTCCACCGAAGCGAGAGTTTGGTCTTTGAAGTCCTCGACCTTGGCAATCAGTTCCGGGTCCTCTCGGAGCCGAACTGCGACCTCCGAGAGCCAGGTGTCGATGGCCGCTCGCGCGCGGTGGTCGGGGTCGGCCAGAGCGTCGGCCAGCCATCGACAGAGTTCGTTGTGGACCCGACGTCCGACGGCCTCATGGGCTGCGCGCGCGAGAAAGAATCCCTGTGCCGGTCCCCGGTCCGCGACGAGGTCCACGATGGTCTGTTCGTTGCGCTCCATCCAGTCGTGGGCGACCCGGAACAGGGCGTCAATCGCGGCCACGTGGCTGCGGTCGGCCGTCACGGCCGAGAGCAGCCGACCGGCTGGCGGCCCCCACTCGTAGGCGGCCGCCTGCCGGAACAGCAGGGAGCGGATCAAGTTCTGGACGTCGCTGTCGCGCAGCGAGTTGATCGCAGCTTCGCCGGCCTCGGCCGCCTCTCCGATGAGCCACGCCCGGTGTTTCGGGTTCCAGAGATAGTCGCCGACTCGACGCGCCGGTTGGGCGGTGGCCACCTTCGCTCGGACTACCTCCTCGTTCAGGAAGTTCTGCTGCACGAACGAGCCGAGACTGGCGCCGAGTTGATCCTTCTTGTTCGGGATCAGCGCGGTATGGGGGATCGGGATGCCCATCGGATGGCGGAACAGTGCCGTGACGGCAAACCAGTCGGCCAGACCACCCACCATCGCTGCCTCCGCGCCCGCCCGGACAAATCCCCAGCCGGCACTCGCCCCAGGCTGCTCGGCGAAATGCCAGGCGATCAGGAGGATCACCGCGGACACACAGAGCAGCACGAGCGGGATCAGTTTCATTCGCCGCAGGGCTCGCAACTTCTCCGCATCGCCCGCCAGGTCCGCTCCGGCCGTCATCACAGTCACAATCTGAACGCTACCCCGCAGTTCCGAGGGCTCCGCCCGAGTCACGACTCTGCGCGGGTTTTGGCGCTACCCTCGGCTCAAGTCCCCAACGGAGGGTGCCGACCATGAGTCTCGTGGAACCGCTGCCCTCCAATCGGTCACCGTTTGTCGATCAGGTCACCGGTCTGAGTAGCGCGGCAATGTTTCGGGAACTCCTTGGCCACTCGCTGCTGCGGTCACGTCGATCACCGATGGACCTGGCCGTGTTACGGCTCCATCTCGATGGCATACCCGAGCTGGCCGGCGACCCCGACGTGGCCGGAGACCCCGAGCTGGCCGGAACCCCCGACGTGGCCGGAGACCCCTCGCGGCAGCTGTTGCAGCTGGCGGCAGCTCGGATTGTCAGTTGTCTGCGGGCCGGCGACGTTGCGGCACGCCTGGCGGGACCCGAATTCGCGGTGCTGCTGGAGAACACCTGGTCGCCGTCGGACGCGAGCGTCGTTGCCCAACGCATTCTGGCTGCCTTTCGGAGCCCGCTGGTTGTCGGCGACGCCGAACTTGCACTGACTGCGAGTGTGGGTGTCGCTGTTGGTACGGCGCCCGACAGAGCCCGCGACCCAGCTGGCGGAGCTACTGCCGAGCCTGGTCTCGCTGCCGATCCAGCGACGTCCGCGGACGCATTCATCCGCCGAGCCGAGCTAGCCATGGAGGCGGCACGGTCCGCAGGGGGCGACGGATTCCGCCTGTCTGCAACAGCGCCTCCGGACGCCTCAATTCAACTGCTGATCCGCACGACCGACCTGCGGGAGGGTCTGGAGCGTGACGAAATCGAAGTGGCCTATCAGCCGGTGGTCGAGATCGACACGGGGCGCGTCACGGGCTTCGAGGTGCTGGTTCGTTGGAACCACCCGACGCTCGGGCTGCTGGCACCGCGGGATTTTGTGCCCGTGGCCGAATCGAGCGGCCTGATGGAGCGACTGGGCGAGCGAGTTCTGCGCCAGTCCCTTCAACAACTCGCCGGCTGGCAGCGGGACCACCCGATTCAGTCGGAACTAAGCGTCTCCGTCAACATCGCCAGCAGCCAACTCCACCGGGACTCGTTCCCCGCAGAGATCCGCCAACTCATGTCGGACAGCGGCGTCAGCCCGGGCACCCTCATCCTCGAAGTTGACGAGGCCGCCCTGCGAGTGGCTGGCCAAGGCACGCTCGACGACCTCAACCAACTGCGACGTGCCGGCGTCCGAATCTACCTGGACAATTGGCGGGTGCGCCCGCCCGCAATCCCTCCCCTGGATGACCTCAGCGAGCTACCGCTGGACGGGCTGAAGCTGGCGGCGGAGGTGGTGGCCGCGCTGCCCGACGAAGCCGCGATGGACACGGCTCGATCCGCGCTGGCGCTGGCGTTCACGGCCGACCTCGATCCGGTGGTCGCAAAGGGCGTGGAAACCGCAGAGCAGTGGCGGATTCTGGCTGAGTTGGGGTTCCGACTGGGCCAGGGCTACCGGATTGGAACTCCACAGGACGCCACCGAGACCGGCGCGCTCCTAGCTGATTGAAGGCGAACCGGCCGCGGGAACGTCAGCGCCCACCGATGGGGGTCACAGCGACCATCCCGGTTTCGCCCAGCCGCCTCGCCTCATCCAGCGACACGATGTCCTTGCCCAGTGGGAACAGGGACAGCTTCGCGAGTTTGAAACTCGCGACCCCGAATGGAATACCGATGATGGTGATGCAGAAGATGACCCCGGAGATGACGTGCCCGATCGCCAGCCAGATCCCGGCCAGGATGAACCACAGGATGTTGCCGATGGTGGAGCCCGCGCCGGCATCTGGTCGGACCACCACCGTCCTTCCGAACGGCCAGAGCGCGTAGCCGGCGATTCGGAACGAGGCGATGCCGAACGGGATCGTGATGATCAGGATGCACATGATGACACCGGCGATCACGTACCCGATCGCCATCCAGAATCCGGACAGGACAAGCCACAGGATATTGCCGATGAACCGAAGCATGCCTTGAGTCTACGCTCCGGCGCCGACCGCGAAGTCAGGCTTCAGCCGCTAGCCGCCCCTTGATGTCCTTGGCGACGAAGTGCTCGGCGACGAACGAGACGAACGGCACGGTGCCGGCCAGCATGATCAGGATGGTTCGCCCGACGGAATATTTGACCTTCAAAGCCAAGTCCACAGTGGTGATCAGATAGATCACGTAGAGGAACCCGTGGATGGGCCCTGCGATCGCGATCAGAGTCTCGTCATGCCAGACATACTTGAGCAGCATCGCGACGACCAGGATCAGCAACATCACGCCGACGATGTAGGCCATCACCCGGTATCGAAGAAGTGCGCCCGCCACGGAACCCGACGCTACCCTTCACCGGCATCGGCAACGGCGTCGGCCTCCGCCTGCGCGGCACTCTCCGCGTGCGCGGCCGCCTCCGCCTGCGCGGCCTCCCACTCGGCGTCCGCCTTCAAATCTGCTTGCCGCTGATCCCGCATGAACCGCCACCAGAACCAGATTGCCACCCCGGTGAACACCCACCAGTTGAACGCATACGCGTAGTTGCGCCAACTCGACACTGCGGCCCCCGCCGGGTGGGGAGCCGATGCAACCCGCCACTGCCAACTGCCGAGCCAGATCATCACCCCGGCAACGGTGAAGCAGAAGACGTGCCAGGGGATCCAGCGCCTGGCCAGCACGTAGTCCCTCACCCCGGTACCGTACGACAAGGCGAATTGGCAGCCGTCAAAGCCCTCAAGCCGATCTGTGCGGCAGTCGTTACTGAATGGGTGATCCGCATGAAGCCCGGTGCAAGGTTGTGGCTGGCGTGCGTCGGCGCCTTGCTACTGGCCTTCCTGGTAGTGCCGGGCGAATCCCTATCGAGCGCGGTCCTCTTCCTGCTGATCGCGGCCGTCTGCACCATCACCGTCTGCTACGTCGTGGCGCGTCGACAACTCTGGGCTAGGTCCGCCTGGATCACCTTGGCGATCGGCATGGCCATCTGGACCGCGGCCGCCGCAGTCGCTCTGATCGCAGACTCCGGGGACGATTTCGGCCGGTCCGAGACCGGCTCCGGCCTGCTCTTCCTCGTTGCGTATCTGCCGATAATCGTTTCCGTCGGCATCTTCGTCCGCGAAGCGAGTCGACACGAGGACGTTGCCACGGTGTTGGATTCGTTGATCGTGATGACGGGTGGCGCCCTCATCCTGTTCGCCACCGTCGTCCAGCCGACCCTCAATCGGATCGAGCTCTCCGACACCGCCGTGCTGGAGATGGCGTCTCGGGTGGCATTGAACCTGCTGCTGCTCAGCATCACCGTCCGACTTTGGTTCTCTACCGATCGCAGCACCAACCAGGGGGTTCGACTTCTCTCGTTGGCGTTGGCGTGCCTACTGGTGGCCGCGAGTTGGTATCAGATCGCGACCGCACAGCTGCCCGGCAGTGAGGTTCTGGCCCTCAGCGACACTGCGATCAACATCCTCTACCTGGCATTCTTCGCCCTCGCCGGGCTCGCCGCACTCGATCCGCAGTCGACCATCGTGCCGACCGGTGTTGCGCCCGCCACCGGTCACGGCCGGGCACGTGTGCTGATCGTGCTGGCTGTCTCCGTGCTGCTACCGGTGCTGCTGCTGGTGATCCGGCCGGAACAACGATCGCTGCCGGAAACCGGGGTGCTGGTGGCCCTCACCATCGGGCTCGCCCTGTTGTTGGTCTTTCGGATCGGGTTGCTTGTCACCCGCTACTCGCATGCGCTGGCGCGGGAGCGGCAGCTGCGCGATATCGGGCAACAGTTGACCAAGGCAGAGTCCATCTCAGCCGTGACGTCGCAACTTGACGGCTTCGCGCGGGCTCTGATCAACGACCCGGCGGCCACCGCGGTGATCACCGACCACGACGAAACCCACGCCGATGCGCTGACCGCGGTGCAACGGCTACCGGCCAGCCAGTCCCGGTTCCTGCGGGTTCACTGTCAAAGACCACTCTCCGGCGAGGAGCGCGACTCCCTGGTCAGCCTGGCGACGAGCCTGGGCATGACCTACGCCCGCCTCGATCTGTCCACTTCCCTGATCAACGAGCAAGCCCACGCCCGAGTCGAATCGCTGCTGCAGCATTCCAGTGACGTGATTGCGATGCTCACCGCCAGCGGACACATCAGCTACGCCACCCCGGCCGCCCACGCGGCTGTCGGTCGGTCCAGCGGCGACATCCTCGGCTTCCTGTGGGCGGACTGGTTCACCGACCCGCGGCAGGCGAACCGATTGCTGCGGCGGGCACGGACGGGCGAATCGGTCACCGGTGGCCTCACAGTGGCGCGAATCGACGGCAGCACCGGCGAATTCGACGTCTCGGTGACGTGGCTGAGCGAGCCACGGAACTACGTCGTCACCCACCACGACGTGACTGAACGCCACGATCTGCAGGAGAAACTGAAGCATCAGGCCTTCCACGACCCCCTCACCAGTCTGTACAACAGAGCCGTCTTCCACGAAGAACTAGGCCGAGCGCTGCGGCAGGCGCGCAGGAGTCCGGCGGAGTTCGTGGTGATGATGATCGACCTGGACGATTTCAAGACGATCAACGACTCGCTGGGCCACCCGGCCGGCGACGAGTTGCTGTGCGAGGTGGCCAGACGACTGGTCGACTGTCTGCGCGAAGGTGACATCGCGGCCCGGCTCGGAGGTGACGAATTCGCCGTCATCCT
>JAUPKM010000123.1 GCA_030837445.1 Actinomycetota bacterium | reverse complement strand
GTTCACAACGGGTTCCTAACTTTCTCTTTGTTCAGACCAGCACGGCGGCGGGCGGGACGGGCAGTAAGACAGCGGAAGACGGCGGCGGCAGCGGCGGATCCGACGGTGGGATCACCCCGGAACCGGTCAGGGTGGCGACCACGCGGGCAATGGCCTGGGTGGTGCCAACCAGGATGTCGCCGACGATCTGGACGACGAATTCGGCGACCCCGGCCAGGGCGCTGACCAGGAAGATGTCCGCGTCGACGATGTCCTGCAACTGGCCGTTGATGGTGTTGACGAAACCGTCGAGGAAGTACGGGATCGACGCGAACACCGTCCGCACACCCAGCGCGATGTCATCCCCGATGTTCGGATAGCCGTACATGTCGATGGCGTCGTTGAGTGCCTGCTTGAGATCGGTGGGGTCGACGATGCTGGTGACCTTCGTCTGCAACGGAACCCCGTCGAAGTCCGACCGACTCGGCGCGCCGAACAAGTTCACGATCGTCGGGGTGATGTCGGCGTTGGTGTAACCCAGGTTCTGCTTGCCGTCGTTGGCGCCGTCGCCCTCGAGGTCGAACATCACGAAGGACGATGTCTCGTTGGGCGACTGGAAGCCGTGTCCGAATCCGACCGACTGCTGATGGCCGTGATCGGTGGTGACGATCACCGTCCACTCCTGGCCGGGGTTTGCCGATTCCCAGGCGTCGATCGCGTCCATGATGCGGGCGATGTTCTCGCTGGTGTTGACCACCGCGGCGACGTACTCCGGGGAATCGCCGCCGTGGGCATGTCCGGCTTCGTCGACGGCGACCTGGTAGGAGAACATGAAGGTCGAGTCCGAAGCCTGGGTCGCGTTGATCCGGGCGATCGTCGCATCGACAACGAGGTCGTCGGTGTCCTCCCAGCTGTTGCTGAACTCGACGAACACATTGTCGGCCGGCGCCACCGGGTAGCTACCCGCCCCGGCGATGTCGTTGATGTACTTCCAGTTGGCGAACACCGCGGTGTCGATGGTGGAGTCGAAATACTCCAACTGGTTGAACACCGTGGGCCACGGGATGTACGGCGCAGGGTTGAACAGGTTGTTGATCACACCCGTCTTGTTGTCCCAGGCGCCGGTCAGGATTGTCGACCAGGACGGGCCGGAGATGGTGGTGTGCCCGACGATGCTCGTCGCGCCGGTCACGCCCTGCTCCATCACAACCCGGAAACCGCTGTTCGGGTCGTCGTAGGCGTACTCGAGAATCTTGCTCAGATTCGTTCCGTCGGTGCCGATCAACAACACGTGAGTGGGGTCAGGATCGCCGATCTGCGAGGCCGTGACACTGGCGCTGCGGCTGCGACCGGCCGTCGAGGCTGCGGTGACGGTGAGCGCGCCCGCCGGAGCAGCGGGCAACACCGGGGTTGGGGCCGGCAGCGGGAACGGGGTGACCGGTTGCAGCGGGCCGGCGGGGGTGGCAAGCAGGGCGGCGACAGCCTCGGCGAGCGCCTGCGCCACGCCGCCCGCGGTGGCCCGGTTGCCGGCAGGGTTGGTGGCGGCAAGCCAGGGAGTGGCGGCCGGCGCGCTCGCCGCTACCGGAACGGTGATCCGGTCGGCAACGTCGACCGCGTTTCCCGGCAGCACTGTTGTGGCGGCCGCCGCGGGGACGGTGCCCGCGCTCCGGAAGCCGGGCACGTACGCGCCGCTATCCCCGGTGTCTGCAGTATGCGAAACCGGCGCGCTCACGCGGGCGGCTGCGCGTGCGGACGCGTCCACACGATCGGCGGCCCGGTCGCCGTCAGCGCCGGCGGCCTCGGGCCGGGTCGCAGCACGATTGCGGTATCCGGGCCCGGCAGCTGACGCCGCGCCGGCGGATGCCCGATCGACATCGGCGGCGGCGCCCGCACGCGCATTCGAGCGGGTGTCGGCGGCAGCGTCGGAGGTGCCCGAATCGGCGAATGCCACCGCACAGCCGAGCGCGGATCCGGCGCCAACGACCATCCCTGCGACGGCTACGCCAAGGCACAGATCTTTGACAGTCTTCACGCTGGATTCTCCGATCATCACGACAACAGCCGCGCGGGCCGCCGTCAGAGTAGAACGGCGAAGGGGGTTCTCAGGTGGTTTTCAGCGACCATGGCCCACAACGTCACGGACTTTCGTCTGACGGTCACGAAAAAAACGCTGCGGTGCCGCCTCTGACGTGGTGAAATGAAGTGTTCGGCTCCGCAGGCGCAGTTAATAGTCGGTTATGGGAGAGCTAATGAATGCAAGTGATTTCATCGGGCGTCTCGGTCCACTGGCGGCTGCTCTGGGGGTCGGCACCGCGCTTCTGGTCAGCGGTGCGGCGACCGCTGCTGCCGATACCGGCGAGGGCTCGCCGGTATCGGTGTCCCCATCCGACTCGGTGTCTGCGCCGTCCGTCGGCGGTGGGGTCTCCTCCCGCCCCTCCCATCCCTCGGGGTCCGCCGACTCCCGCCGCGTTGCGATATCGGTGTCATCGGTTCCCCGCGGATCTCGCGAGGCCGGCGATCCCGATCCGGCGACGTACGCCGCCCCGGTACGCCGAGGGACGCCACGCGCCTCGGCGGCGCTCCCCGTTGCCGCCACCCCGTCGACCCCGTCCGACACCTCCCCGTCCGCCACCTCCCCGGCGGCGCCCACCACCCCCACCCGGGCGGCCGCCGCTTCCGCACGGGGCATCGCCTCGGTGCTCGACAACCGGGCCCCCACCGCCAGCCCAAGCCAGTCCGGACAGAACGGCAACATCGTCACCGGTGTGGTCAATGCGGCGGACGCCGACGACGACCAGGTGGACTACACGATCACCGAGGCCCCCGAACACGGTTCGGTCACCCTCGGCAGCGGTGGGGCGTACACCTACACCGCCGACCCCGCACTGGCCGCCACCGGGACCATCGACTCGTTCCGCGTCGCCGTCAGCGACGCCGGCGCCGGTTTCCACGTGCACGGCCTGCTGGGACTGCTCAACCTGCTCACCTTCGGCCTGATCGGCAGCAGCGGGCACACGTCGACGACCACGGTCGGCGTCACGGTCGCACCGTTCGGCACGTCCACCCCCGTGAACCGTCCGCCGACCGGCACGGCCAGCGTCGGCGCCCCGGACCCGGTGACGGGTGTGGTGACCGGTGCGGTCCTCGGCGCCGACGCCGACGGAGACACCCTCACCTACAGCGCACCCGCCACCACCGCCAAGGGCGCCATCAGCATCGGGGCCGGGACCGGGCAGTTCACCTACACGCCGACCCTGGCCGCTCGGCAGAATTCCGCCGACCTCCAGGACAGCTTCACCGTCACCATCGCCGACGGCCATGACGGGACGGCCGCTGTCCTTGTCGCCGTCGCGATCGCGCCGGCCGTCGTGAC
>JAUPKM010000122.1 GCA_030837445.1 Actinomycetota bacterium | reverse complement strand
GGTGGACGGCTGCTCACCTCCGAGGACGACGAGTGGCCGTGGCTGGCGTTCTCGTCATTCGCCGGTCAGCCGGTCCGTGACAAGCCGGAGGGTCACGCTCCGCTGGCGCTCTGGGTCGTAGGCCCGGCACGGTTGGACGAAATCGCCGAACGTGCGGCCGCCATCGTGGGGACGCGGGCGTCGACCGCCTACGGCGAACACGTGGCGGCCGACCTGGCGGCGGGATTGGCAGAGCACGACGTGGCCGTGGTGTCCGGGGGTGCCTATGTTCTTTAGCGTGTCGTCCTGTTGTTGATGACATGTTTGTAGTTAACTTCCGGGCGTGCGAACAGCGCTTTTGCCGGGTCAGTGGCTGGTTTTCGGCTACGAACCGCACCTTGTGCGGGATATTGCTGTCGATGACGAACTGTTGGTCGCAAATCGAGACCGTCTTGCGTTGCTCGCTGAAGGTGGGAGCTGTATCGGCAGACCGTTTCTGATCGGTCCCGACGGCCGGGCTGATGCCCGGGTGAACGGCTTTTTTAGTTCGCCACGAATGCGTTCGAGGTCGCCCTTGACGTGGGCGAAGTACGCCCAGTCGCTGTCAATGTGGTTCAACTTCCTTCACGTGTTGGGGCGGTCCTGGGATGAGGCGACCGTTGATGATGCGGAGAGTTTCAAGGAGTGGCGGATCACCGATTCGCGGAATCCGTCACGGGTCGAGCCGAGCACTTTCGTGGCTAATCTGGCCGCATTGAGGAGCTTCTATCGGTGGGCCGCGCCCCGGTTCGGTGTTGTTGATCCCGTTGCTGGTGAGGACGATTTCGATTTGGCCCCGCGGGGCGCGCGGCGGAACCGCGTCAAGTGGTTGGATCCGGCCGGCTATCGCCGGTGGCGGGATCTGGGGCTCGGGGGAATGAGCATTGACGGCCGGCCGGATCCAGCTTTTCGTGGGCGGAATGAGCAGCGTGATTGCGCGTTCGCCGACGGGCTGTATGGAAGCGGTCTGCGGCTCAGTGAGTGGGCGAGCGTGGTGCTGCCCGAATTGTCCGGCGACGATCCCGGGCGCGGGTACTCGACGTGCCGCCTTGCGGATGCGTGCGCCAAGGGTGGTTATGGGCACGTCTATTGGCTTCCTCGTCACGCTCTCGTGGATGTTTTGAACTATGTCGAGGGTGCGAGAGCCCGGATCGTTCGTGCGGCCCAACGCGCAGGACGCTACGACGTGGTCGATGAGAAAGGCTTCGTGCTGCACTCGACGGATCGTGATGTCGTCCTGCGTCATTCCGACGGGACTCAGCGCAAGGTATCGCTGAACACGCTGAATCCTGCGCAGCGCCGGGCGCTTTATCGGATGACCAAGCAAGGCCCCGAGCCGCTGGCGTTGTGGCTCAACGAGGACGGTCAACCTCGTCTACCGCACAGCTGGGAACACACCTTTCAGGGCGCGAATAAGCGCATCGCGAAACTCGGGCTCACGAATTTCACGGCCACACCTCACATGTTGCGCCACAGCTGTGCACTGCGCTGGTTCGCCATCGGTCGGCTGGCCTATGAGAAGCGCTTCGCTCATCTCACCGAGGAGGAGACGAAAGACTTCCGGCAACAGTTCGGCGACACCTGGGACTTAGTCGCGGCTTATCTCGGTCACCGCAACCCCGAAACCACCAAACGGATTTATCTGGAGCCCTTCCGTGCGTTGGATGTTGAAATTCTGCTGCAGCACGTGCAGGACTCGGCGGTGCAGACCTTCCTCGCTGATTACTTGGCGGATCACCCGTTGGTGCGGACCGACCCGTTACGGCGTAACCCGTGAGGCGGCCGTCAAATGGGCGCAGGGCCGCCCTGCCGGCTGCGGGCTACCGTCCGGTGGAGCGCAAGCAGGGCAATGAAGGGCTCGTGGTGCGTTTCGTGCCCGAGAACCCGCGCGAGCAGCCCGTCGATTTCGACTTCGCGGGTTGGCCCGTTAGCCGGCAACTCCAAGCGGCTTTCGCCGATGCGTTCAGCGCCCGGACCCGCGGCGGCAGCCGTGTCCGGGCGCTCGAGTCCGCGAAGACGCTCCACCAAGGTATCCGGTCGTTCGGCAAATATCTGGGGACACTTGAGTCCCCGCCCGTCAAGCCACCCCAGTTGACGCGCGCCCACTTGGACGGCTGGTACCTAGCGCGCACTCAAGGCTCCACCGAACTGAGGGGACTGAAGTCCGTGTTGCGCCATGTCGAGGGCCTCGACACGGACTTCCGCGACGCCGTCAACGAGGCCAGCCCGCCTCGGAATACGGGGACGCTCAGCAGTTACAGCAGCGAGGAGAACCGGCGGATCCTTCAGGCGGCACGATCCGACGTGCGAGCCGCGGCGGTGCGCATCCGCGCCGGCAGGGAGCTGCTCGCGGACTGGCGGCGCGGGGATCTTCTGCACCAACCCGAGGAGACCCAACAGCGCGGGGAGCTGTTGGACCACATTGACCGCCACGACGATGTCCCGCGCTACGCGTCCAAAGCGAGTCCGGGAGATCCCCACGCGGGTCTGCCCAAGAAATGGGTCGCGCGGCTGGGGCCTGTGCCTGATCACTTTGCAAGCCTGCACCTCACCGGGTTCGATGTCGGGGCGTTCGCGGTTCTGCTGGTGGGCCTGACGGGACAGAATCCGACCACGATCGCTAAGGCGACCGTCGAACACCACCGCCCAGATGGCCATGCCGGTGGCCCGCCGTCGGCCGCGATCAGACTGGACAAACCCCGCCGTGGATCCCGTCGGTACATGGATGTAGCGCTGACTTCGGTTCCGCCGTGGGCAAGACACGGAATGCCCGCCGGTGACACCGCGTCCCGTCCAGGGGACACCCTGGACTTGCACACCCCCTTCGGTGTGTACATATTGCTGCTGGAGTTGGCGGCGCCCGCCCGAGGCAGGCTCGACACCGACGTCATCTTCGCTTGGTGGTCGCCCAAGGGAGGCAAGGGCGCTGGCCGCGGCTACCGCAATCGCCTTGACCACTTCCAGATTCGGGACTGGTCCTCGAAGCTAAGGAATCTTGACGTCGCTGGTGCGATCACCCTTACGCGGCTGAGGTTGACGTTCAACGAACTGCAACAGCGGCCAGTGGCCCATACCGAAACCACCTTGGCCAACGAGTATTTGGTCCGCGACCGCGGCAACCTCGCTGAATACCAGAAGGTCGTCGCGACAACGTTGGCCGAGCAGGTCAAGAAGGCAGACACCCGGGCCAGGATGCAGACCCTGTCCGCGGCGGATGTCGCCGAGGCGCGGACTAACCCGACGGCCGTGGCGACCCGCTTCGGGATGGACACCCAAACCCTCGAGCGGCTCATCGCTGGTGAGTTGAACACCGTGCTGGGGGCGTGTGTCGATGACGCCGAGGGCGAGCAGGTGTGCACAGCCTCGCTCATGCTGTGCCTGCGATGCCCCTGTGCGCGAGCGACCCCGGCGCATCTTCCCCTTCAGGTTGCCGTCCACGACGCCCTGCTCACCCGTAAGGCCGCCGTCACACCGCTGCGGTGGGCAACACGCTTCGCCGAATCCCTTTACCGGCTTGCAGATCTGCTGGACCGTGCCGGTGAAACAGCGGTCGCCGACGCCCGCGCGGCAGTCACCGACACCGATGCTGAACTCGTCCGGCACTTCCTCGAACGTGACCTGGACATCGCATGACCAACCCTGAAGCAATCTTCGCCGGTGCCCCCATCCCGAATCCGCTCCCGGACACCCCAGTGCTGCTCGACCGCACCATCAATCCAGAGGCCAATCCCGCTACCTGTTCGGTCTATAACGAGGATCGGTGGAACCTCACCCCCGGGGTGTTCGAATCTCACGTAGAGGGGTTCGGCCTGAATTTCACGGCGGTGCCGCCGGAGTACAGGGCCGCCCTCAAACGCTATTTCTGGTGTCTGATCAACATCGACGCGCCGCGACGGCAACGCGGGGGAACTGTCCGCCGGTTAGCCCTTCGCTCGATTGAGGACGCGTTTGGGGATTTGGGGGCTTTTGTCCGGTGGCTGCACACCAACGGTATCCAGGGATTCGGCGACGTGCGCGACGAGGACCTGGAGCGCTACCTCAGTGACGTGCTCGCCGCCAATGTCGGCGAGCGTACGAAACGGGACTTGCTGGGGGAGGTTGTGCGTTTCTGGGGCTATCGGATGATCCTTCCCGAGGACATCCGACTGCCGGCATCCCCGTCATGGGACGGGGCGGACCTCCGTGATCTGCTGGGCAACCCGGCCACGCCGGGGGTGAATCGGACACCACGCATCAACACCGACACCATTGATTCGCTCCTGATGTGGGCGCTGCGATTCGTCAACGACTTCTCCCGCGACATCACCGCCGCCTTCCACGACCATCTCGCCTTGTGGCGATACGGCGACGTTCGCGACGCGACGCTGCGGAAACAATTCCCGCGTCAAACCCTCACGACCGCGGCGGCGCAGGAGTACCTGGACCGGCTACGGCGCAGCGGCGGCACTCTACCGGGGCGCCGCACCGAAGACGGGAATCTCGAAATCGACTACCCACACCTGGTTCGGGTCCTCCAGACGCGCACGCAAACGTTTTATCGCGACTGTTTCGGTATCCGTGAGACGATCGAGCGCTCTGGGATTGCGGTCAGCGACCATGTGCCCGTCGGTGCACCGATCACCGGAGGCATCGACGGTGTCCCGTGGCGTCACAATCAGATCGGGTATTCAGAAGCGCGGCACATGGCCGTGCTGTTGCGGACCGCCTGCTTCATCGTCATCGCCTATCTGTCGGGCATGCGCCCCGGTGAGGTGTTGAACCTCCAGGGGGGATGCGCATCCCGCGACCTCAAAACTGGGATCTGGATGATGGAGGGCCGCAAGTTCAAGGGAGCCGTCGACGGCAAGAGGGAGAAGATCCCCCAAGGGGAGATCCGCGCGGACCCCTGGGTCGTTGTCGAAGAGACAGCGCGCGCGGTCGAAGTCCTCGAGCACCTCCACGAGCAACCACTGCTATTCCCCAACCAGCTCAATCCCTCCGCCACCTACGGACATCCAGGAATCCGCCCCGGCAGAGGTCGCACGAGCACGCGGATGGGGGACGATATCGCGGCATTCGTGGACTGGGTGAACGCCTACGCCCGCGAAAACGGCCGCGACGGCGACGTCATCCCGCCGGATCCTGAGGGCGCGATCAGCCCGTCGCGGTTTCGCCGCACACTCGCCTGGCACATCGTCCGCAAACCCCGAGGCTTGATCGCAGGGGCAATCCAATACGGGCATGTCCACGTTCAAATGACCCTCGGCTACAGCGGCAGCTACCAGTCCGGGTTCCCTGACGAGAAAGCCTTCGAGGACTGGCTGTACCGACTCGAGCTGTTGAGCGACGACTACGACGAATTGCGGTCCGGGGAGCATGTCAGTGGACCCGCCGCCCCGGTCTACCGCAGCAGGGTCGAAGGCGCCCACCACAAGTTCAGCGGCCGTGTCCTCAAGAACACCCAGCAGGCCAAAGACATGCTGACGAATCCCCTCCTGCAGGTCTTCCCAGGCCGGGCGATGACGTGCGTGTTCGACCCGGACAAAGCGCTTTGCCAGATTCGAACAAGCGAGGGGGACAAGACCGCCACCCCTGATCAGACCGACTGCCGGCCCAACTGCCGCAACAAGGCGTACACCGACCGCGACATAGCGGCGCTGCGTCACGAAGTCGCCGAACTGCAAACCGCACAGAGAACATCTCTGGCGCCCAGCCCCCGTCATCAGCGGCTGAACGCCACGATCGAACGCCTTCAACGGATCATCGACACCCACGAGGGCGACGAACGTGAAACCGCCGAGCAGGAGACACCGTGAACAGGACCGCGACCACAAGCTGGCGAACCGAAGAAGCCGATCCGCAACGCGTGGGCATCCTGGCGGCCGCCGACCGGATGCTCAGCGGGAAGCCCCAGCGCTGCAGCGGCAACCTGTCGGTGTCGCAACTCGCGGTCGAAGCCGACGTCAAGTACTGGGTCATTGCCCAGAAGCACACTGACCTTCGGGACCACTTCCAGCGGCTCGCGGTCGCGGCTCGGCGGGCAGCCCACGCGCATGATGACGACAACGACCCGATCGTGAAGCTGCGGCAAAAAAACGCCGAACTCACCGACCACTGCCAATCGCTGGAACGGCTCGTCCAGCAGTACGCCGTCATCATCAACGAACTGACCCTGGAAAACGAACAACTGCTCAAAGCTGGCAGCCCCGACATCAACGTTGCCTCCATGCACAGCCGGCGAACTGTTAACCGGTGACTCTCTGTGGCCGCCCCGCGGCCGACAACGCCTTGAACGTCGGCATCAGGCAGGTATCCAAATCTGCGAGCCGTCGGTGCAGCGGACTCAGTGACGCGGAAACTGCTGCGCAACGACAGTAAGTAGGACCACCGAGTCGTCGATCGCCGTGAGTGAATGCCGCTCGGGCGGGATGATGAGGTAATCACCGGTCTTCCCATCCCACACAGTGGATTTGCCGTGCAGACGGACGTGGCCGTGCAGCACTTGCAGAGTCGCCTCTCCCGGGCTGTCGTGTTCACCCAACTCATGTCCGGCGATCAGCGCCAGTACCGTCTGGCGCAGGTCATGATCGTGGCCGCCGTGAATTGTGTGTGCTGCCCGGCCACTATGAGCCTGGCGCGCCTCGGTCAACTTCTCCTCGACCATGTTGATTAGAGAGATGGGTTGCACCTGTTTGTTCCTTTCCTATTCAGTTGGTAAGCAGGAGAAATCCGCCCATGGCCAAGGCAACCAGCTTGGTCACTTCGAGCGCAACGTAGGCGTAGTGGGCGCGCGAGCGAGGGGCATTCTGACCGGCCAACACCGCATCGGAGCGGCGCTTCAACCGCGGCCGCACGCCCAGCAATTGGACGAGCAGCCCGACGACGACAATCGCAAACGCCACGATGAAGCCGACAGGCGGATGGCCCGCCACCAGGGCGATGAGGATGCCTACGGCCAGCAGCGCTTCGACAGTGTTAAGCGCACGGAAAACCAGGCGGCCAATGCCAACTCCGATCTGGAGGGTTACCCCGGGAGCTCGGAACTTCAGCGGCGCCTCCAGGAACGAAATGGCGAGCACCAGGCCAAGCCAGACGAAGGTCAGAGCGGCGGCAATCGCCGCACCGAGGCTCACGATGCGGCCGCGGTCGGTGCAAGGTGGACCAGGCACAGGTCCGGTTCGACGAACGCATCCAGCCGGTCAACCGTGACGGGCGACCGCCACGCTTCCAACGCCCCCTGCATGAGCCCCAGGTGAATCGGGCAGACGACGGCGGACCTCCCCTCAGCGAGTTCGAGGAACGGGCAATGGCGCAGTCCGACTTGTGCTTCGCCGTCCGATTCCCGCCGCTGCGGGGCAAACCCGAGCTCGCCGAGCAGGCCGACCAGCCGATTGATCGACTCCTGCACGCCCGGCGCCTTGCGCGTCGGGCGGGTCACCCCGCGTGCCCACGCCCGGCCGGCCGTAAGGGCCTTGGCGCTGGCGTTGCGGTCGCCGGAAAAGCCCAAGGTGAGAATCTCGGCGAGCAGGCGGTAGCGCCGAGTACCGCCGGGGTCCATCCCACGGACGGCTCGGAACATCAGCGGCGGACGGCCTGGTCCGTTGTGGCCCGGTTCGACGCGCTCGACCCTGCCGTCGGTTACCAAGGTGCCCAGATGGAACCGGACGGTATTGGGGTGCACCGCAAGCTGATCTGCGATCGCCACTATCGTCATCGCGTTGGCCCCACCCCTCAATGCGGCCAGTACATCTTCGCGACGACTACCGGACTCCTCCGACCGACTCTTGGTCGCGCTCATTCATCCGTCCTGGGCAAGCCCGCGACAAGCTGCGTGTCCGCACCCACGGGACCGACTTTTGCTGCGCCTCCTGGGGAGTTCAGCGCCTCGTCACGGCCTCGCAGCGTTTCGGTGAAGAAGGCCGCGTTGTCGTCCAGGTGTGGCTGCAGCTCTTCGGGGAGGTCGTCCTCGTAGAAGATCGCCTCGACCGGGCACACCGGTTCACAGGCACCGCAGTCCACGCATTCGTCGGGGTGGATGTACAACGCTCGCTCGCCTTCGTAGATGCAGTCGACAGGACACTCCTCGACGCACGACCGATCCATCACATCGACACATGGCTTCCCAATCACGTATGTCATGAACTTGAGTTTAGACAACGCGACTAGTAAAAATTAGAGGGTCGTGAAATGCCGGTCGCTCAAGCCATGGCCGTCAACCGCTCGCATACGATGCAAATCCCTGGCCCCGTGAAACGAGTCCCCAAATGTTGTCCTCTGAGATGTTGTCACCCGAGTCCACCGCCGTAGTCAAGGCGACCGCCGGCGTCGTCGCCGAGAACTCCGTCGAGATCACCACACGGTTCTATCCGCATATGTTCGCGGCGCACCCCGAGTTGATGCGGGTGTTCAACAAGGCGAACCAGGCGATCGGTGAGCAACCGCAAGCGCTGGCCGCCAGCGTCGTCGCGTATGCGGTGAACCTCATCGACCCGGACGCGCCCGACTTCGGTCCGGTCATGCGCCGGATCGCCCACAAGCACGTGTCGCTGGGTATCAAGTCCTACGAGTATCCGATCGTCGGCCACCACCTCATGTGGGCCATCGGCGACGTCCTCGGCGACGCCGTCACCCCCGAGATCGCGGCCGCGTGGGACGAGGTCTACTGGCTCTTCGGCTGCCAACTCCTCGCCGAGGAGGCCCGCCTCTACGCGCTCGGGGGCACCGACCCCGAGCAGCCGTGGCGCAAGTACCGGGTCGTCGAGCGAATCGACGAGAGTCCGGAAATCTTCTCGCTCGTCCTCGCCCCGGTCGAGGGCAAGACCCCCGATCACCAGACCGGCCAGTATGTCGCGATCGCCGTCGACCTGCCGGGCGGTGAGCGACAGCCACGGCAGTACACGATCTCCTCCGGGCCGCAGGGCAACTCGCTTCGGGTGACCATCAAGCGCGTCCGCGGCGTCGGGGGCAACCCGGACGGCCAGGTCTCGAACTGGCTGGGCGACAACGCGAAACCCGGCGCGGTACTGGATGTCTCGCAGCCGTGCGGCGACCTGGTGCTCGACGAGTCCGACGGCCCGCTGGTGCTCGTCTCGGCGGGCATCGGGATCACCCCGATCGCGGCCATCGTCGAGGACCTGTCACGTCGCCAGCCCGACCGCCAAGTGCGGATCTTCCACGCCGACACCTCACATAGCAACCATGCGCTCTACGCCCATCTGCGTCGCCAGGTGCTCGCCATGGGCGACGCGAAGGCGCAGAACTGGTACGAGGAGGACGCCGAGTCCGCGCCCACGTTGCATCCCGCCCGCCCCGGGCGCATGGACCTATCGGACATTCAGATCCCCTCGGACGCGACGGTATTCATGTGCGGTCCGCTGCCGTTCATGCAGACGACCCGAAAGGCCCTGCTCGACAAGGGCATCTCCGCCGAGCGTATCCACTACGAAGTCTTCGGCCCCGACCTGTGGGCCCAGAACCCCGACAACGTGGAGAGCACCGGTAGCTGAAGTGGTTAGCACGCTCGTGAGGGAGCCGACCGAAACGCAAATGAGACTCGCCTACACCGGACGGGTCACCGGTATCTGGGGCAAAATGCGGGGGCGGCTCCAGAGCGGGGGCCTGGCAGCGAATCTCTGAGTGGGGGCCGGATGGCAGTAATCCCCACCAGGCTGGAACGAACGTTGCTCGGCTGGGGCCGCGTCGCCGCTGTGCTCGTCCTGGTCCTCGGTGCCATGGCCTGGGTGGGATGGGCGACGGGAATCCAGGCGTTGACCCGCGTCCACCCGGCCTGGCCGCCGATGACGCCGTGGACGGCTCTGTGGCTGGCGGCTTTGGCGTCGGCGATCCTGGTGCACTCGGGCCGCCCATCGCCTGCTCGGGTGTGGGTCGGGCGGGGCTTGGCGGCGGCAGTCGCAGTCACTGCTGCCGTCGTCCTCACGGAGTATCTGACCGGGCGGACGTTCGGGCTGGATCAGGTGTGGTTCGGCGACGCGGTCCGCACGATGCAAGCGACCTTGCCGGGTCGCCCCAGCCCACCAACGGCGGCCTCGGTGCTCTTGCTGTCGGTCGCGGTGGCGCTCACACGGACGAATCGACGGGGGTTTCGCGCCGCTTGGGCGGGTTGCCTTGTGGCCGCGATGGCCTTCCCGTTCGTGACCATCGTGGCCTACCTGTTCGGTGCTGTCGCCCGGTTAGAGTTCGCGCCCTCGACCGGCATGGCGATGACGACCGCCTTTGGTCTGCTGCTGCTCGGCGTGGCCTGCCTGCTGGTGCGACCCGCGTGGCTGCTCGCCCGATCCGACCGGCTGTCATTGATCCGGCTGGGCATGATCCTGGCCGGATTTCCGTTGCTCGTCGGGCTGTCGCGGCGCGCCTACCTTGCCGTCGGCCTGAGCGATGATCTGGCGCTGACATTCGCCACGGCCACGGCCACGGTGGTTCTCGGCACCGCCGCCTATCGGCTGAGCCGCCGGGAGCATGCGCTGCTTGAAGCCAGTGAATCGGATCGGACTGCGCTAAGGGACAACGCGGACAGCCTCCTCGCCTCGGAACGGAAATATCGACTCCTGGCCGAGAATGTCGCCGAT
>JAUPKM010000121.1 GCA_030837445.1 Actinomycetota bacterium | reverse complement strand
CGTCTCGTCACATCAGCCTCCGTCGACAAACCGGGCACCCTGCCCGTATGTTACCCCCAGGCCGTTCCGGGCAAGGTGCCCGGTTATCTCCGGGGCGGCGGCCGGTCGTCCGCGTCGCTCCGGCGGCATACCCGCGAACGAACGTCGGGAAGGAACGCGCATGACGGAACAAACCCTTCACTCCCGTGACGGCGAGGCCGGCGCGGCGAACAGGCCGGAAGGACACCCGGCCATCACCCTCGCCGTGATCATGGCCTGCCAGCTCATGGTGGGCCTGGACTCGACCATCGTGAACATCGCCCTGCCCCAGATCCAGACCGGCCTGCACTTCTCCGCCACCGGCCTGGCCTGGGTGTTCAACGCCTACACGCTCGCCTTCGGGGGACTGCTGCTGCTCGGCGGCCGCGCCGGGGACATCCTCGGCCGCCGCCGCATGTTCCTGGCGGGGGTACTGGTCTTCACCGTCGCCTCCCTGCTCGGCGGATTCGCCACGACCTCCTGGTGGCTGGTAGCAGCCCGCGCCCTCCAGGGCGTCGGCGGCGCGTTGGCGACCCCCAACGTGCTGGCCCTCATCGCGACGAACTTCCCCGAGGGGGAACGACGTAACCGTGCCCTCAGTGTGTTCGCGGCCGTCTCCAGCGCCAGCCTCACGCTGGGACTCATCGTCGGCGGGATCCTCACGGCCTGGGTGTCATGGCGCTGGGTGCTGTTCGTCAACGTCCCCATCGGCATCGTGATCGCACTGCTCACACCGGTACACGTCCGCGAGACCGAACGTCACCCGGGGCGGTTCGACCTCGCCGGGGCGGTCCTCGCCACACTCGGTGTCGCCGGGCTGGCCTACGCCGTCATCCGCACATCCTCGAGCGGCTGGACCGACCCGCCGACCCTGACGACGTTCGCCGCGTCCGGCGTCCTCATCGTGCTGTTCGTAGTCCGCGAAAGCCGAGCCCAGCAGCCGATCATGCCGCTGCGGCTGTTCAGAGACCGCAACCGGTCCGCCGCGTACGCCAACACGCTGCTCATCCCCGCCACCGTCTTCGCCGTCATCTACTTCCTCGTGCAGTTCCTGCAGAACGGATTGGGATACGGGCCGCTGAAGGCGGGGTTCGCCTTCCTGCCGATGACCTTCGCGATCGTCGGGGCGGTGCGCCTCATGCCACGGCTGCTGAAACGGACCGGAGCGATGCCACCGATGATCGCCGGGGCGTCGCTCCTGGCGACGGCACTCCTGTGGCTCACCCGGCTGTCCGGGACGAGCGAATACCTCACCGCCGTCCTGGGGCCCCTGCTGCTGGTCGGCGCCGGGGCCGGCCTGGTCACCGTCTCACTGAGCACCACCGTGCTCACCGGCGTGGCCCCGGAGGACTCCGGCGCAGCCGCCGGGCTGTTCCAGACCCTGCAGTGGGGGAGTTGGTCCCTCGGCCTGGCCATGCTCATCACCGTCTACGAGAGCGCGGCGGCCCACGACACCGGGAAGACCACGCTCGCGCACGCCTCCGGCGCCGCTTTCGGTGCGGCAGCCGTGTCGGCGATGTTCGGGATCGTCATCGCCGCCGGGTTCATCCGGAACCGCCGGGCCTGACCGTCAATCCTCGCCAGGGACGCTTGAGACTGTTGCGTGTTCACCGGCTGGTTTTCGCACAATGGCGTCGCGGGCGAGCGAGGTATCAAACGAACAGTCGCGCGAAACCCGGGTACGCCCGCAGGACGATCACCTCGAAGTCGATGAGTCCGGCGCTGACCAGGGGAAGCCCATCCAGAACCGAGCGTGCCGTCTGAGCGTCGGGGGCCTCCAGCACCAGCACGGCCTCATCCCGATCGGTCCGGAAGAACGCCTGTCGGACGACGCCAGCCTGCTGCAGCTCCCACAAACGCTCGGCCTCTGTTCTTAGCAGGGCGTCGGTGAAAGCGTCATCCCGGACCCCGGGGACTGCCCGTTCCAGAGCAAGAACCTGCATCACGGCAGCATAACCAGGCCGCTCGGCGCACGGATCCCCCGTCACAGGCCCAGAGCGGCACCCAGTCGGAAGATCACTCTGCATGGCGGCCCAGAAGTCCCCGATGGACGAGGGGTCTATCTCGGCAACGATCAACGTTGACTCAAGAATGCCGTGGTGGCGTCTGCGAGGTCGCCGAGGAACCCGGTTCGGTCGAAGGCCGGGTGTTCCGAAGTACCGGGAGGCAACACGTTCATGAAACTGAAGTGCCCGGCTCCCGGAACGATGCGGACGTCGACGTCGGCTGGAGCTGTCGTGAGATGGAGAGCCTGGGCGGGCGGGGCAACGGGGTCGAGTTCGCCCGCGTACACCAGCATCGGCACCGTGACCTCGTCGAGCGAGCCCGGGGCCTGGAACCAGCCGGCAGCCGGTGCATAGAGGGCGAGACGGCACACCCTCGGCTCCCTCGGAACGTCGATCGGACGACGGTCGCGACCCCAGGGCGTGGCTCCTGCCAGGCAGAGCGCAGCCCAGCCACCGATGGAATGTCCGACCGCCATCACTGGCACGTCGGGCGGTGACTGCTCGCCCAGCGCCTCGATCAGCCCGCGCGGGCGCGCCAGCAACTCGGCCGTCGACGCATCTCGCGCGAGGAGTCGTTCGAAGCGCGGTGCGATGATCCGGCAACCGTGGGCCGCCAGGTGATCGAGCAGAGGCCGGTGTCGCTCGGGGTCGCCGCCCGCTCCGGCGGCGAAGAGAACGACCCGCTCGGCATTCTGCGAGCCAAGCGTCAGGACCTCCACGGCTCCTCCTTGAGCTCCTCAACCCCGTCTGGGCCGAAGTACCTCGAGGATGCCAGTTACCCCGCTTCTACGCACCGGCTCATCCGGCTCCGAGACGCTGGAGCACCAGGATCTCCCGCGGGGTCCAGGGTGGTAGGTCGCCACAGTCTTGATCGCATTCCCGGACCATGGCGAGGTTCGTTGCGAGCGCCTTCTCCGGTGTGACCCAGACCGGCAGGAAGCCCAGCTGCTGTTCGTAATCGTCCAAGGACTGGGGGCCGAAGCCGTCGGCGATGTGGCACTGGTAGTACCGCGAGAGCATTCTCAAGACCCTGTCGCCGACCTTGCGCGGGGCTCGGTACTCGAGGGTGTCGCCGAGAATGGCGCCGACCGTGGTGAGTCGGGCCCCGCACTCTTCGGCCAGCTCCCGGGCCAGGGCGTCCACGTCGGTCTCGCCCGGTTCCACTCCGCCGCCCGGGAACTTGTAGTCACCCCGCCGGGTGGAAAGGATCATCAGCAGTTCCCCCTGGCGGTGGACCAGCGCACGCACGGCCCGTCGCTCCAGACGAGGCTCTGACGGTTTGATGCCCGGATCGACCAGGCGGGCCAAGAGCGGGATACCCGAACCCGAGTCCATATCGATCATGCTATCCATGGCTCGAGGCTCAGGCGTAGACGTACCGGACGCCGGGCAGCGGGGCCGGGATGTCGCCCATGTACCAGGGGCGGTCGGGGATCTCAGCAAGCCGGCTGGCAATCGGGTAGGCGTGTTGCTCGTCACCTCGTAAAACATCTCCTCGTGAGGCAGCATCACGGGTTCCTCCGAAGGCTCAGATTGCTCGGTCTTGATCGCGATCTCCTCATCATGCCCAACTGGCCGCGCCGAAGACACGCACGGCACCCGTGTCGGCCGTAACGAGGAGATCCGTCGGGTCGTTGACCCGTTTCACGGACAGCGGGGAATCAGCGTGTGCAATCACCGTGGAAATGGATTCTCCAGATGCCGGTGCCCCCGGGGGAGCGGGAAAGAACTGGGTCAGAAGGGGTATCTGGGCGGCTCGCCGCGCATCGTCACCCACTGCGTCTCGGTGAACGCCTCGACGTTCGCCGCGGCGCCGCCCAGGCGTGAGCCCGTCCCCGAGACCCCCACCCCGCCGAAGGGGATGTTGGCCTCGTCGTTCACGGTCTGGTCGTTGATGTGCACGATCCCGGTGGGGATGCGCTCCGCGAGCGCGAGGGCACGCATCACGTCCGTGGTGACGATCCCGAGGCTCAGCCCGTAGGGGGTGTCCGCGGCGATGGCGAGGGCCTCCTCGTCGGTGGCGAACCGCGTGACCGGCGCGACCGGCCCGAACACCTCCTCGACGAACGCGGGAGCGTCCGTGGCGACGTCGGCCAGGACGGTGGGCCGGTAGAACAGTCGGTCGTACTCGCCACCCGCCGCGACCCTCGCGCCGCCGGAACGGCTGACCTCCACCAGCTGGTGGATCTTGTCGCGTTGCCCGGTGTCGATGACCGGGCCGAGAGCGACCTCCTCACGGAACGGGTCACCGACGGGCAGGGCGCCAGCCGTCGTGGCGAGCTTCTCCACGAACTCGTCGTAGATCGTCTCGTGGACGAGGTGGCGGCCCGTGGTCATGCAGATCTGGCCCTGGTGCAGGAAGGATCCCCAGGCGGCGAGGCTCACCGCGCGGTCGATGTCGGCGTCCCGGAGCACGACGAGGGCGGAGTTGCCGCCGAGCTCCAGGAGGACCCGCTTCAGGTGCCGGCCGGCCAGCTCACCGATGCGCCGGCCCACCGCCGTCGAGCCGGTGAACGAGACGACGCGGACCACCGGGTCGGTGACCAGCGCCTCGCCGACGTCCGCCCCGCCCGGCAGCACCTGGAGCACGCCGGCGGGCAGGCCGGCCTCCTCGAAGACGCGAGCCATGACGACGCCACCGACCACCGGGGTCCGGGGGTCCGGCTTGAGGAGCACGGCGTTGCCGAGCGCCAGCGCCGGCGCCACGGAACGGATGCCGAGGATGATCGGCACGTTGAACGGCGAGATCACGCCGACGACGCCGGACGGGATCCGCCGCCCGATCGACAGCCTCGGCTGGTCGCTGGGGATCAGCTCGCCGTAGGGCCGGGACGGCAGGGCGGAGGCCTCGTAGCACTCCTGGACGGCGACCCCGACGGCGAAATCGGCCATCGCCCGGATCGCACCGGCCTCCCGTATGTTCCACTCGACGATCTCGCCGGCGTGCTCCCGGAACAGGTCACCGGCCCGGCGGAGGACGGCCGCGCGCTCAGGGTGCGGCAGCGTGGCCCAGTTCCGTTGCGCGGTGACGGCGGACGCGGCGGCCCCCCGGACGTCGTCCGGGGTCGCGACGCCGTACCGTGTCAGCTCGGCGCCCGTCGCGGGCTCGAGCACCGGCGCGGAGCCGGCACCGCCGCCCGCCCAGGTGCCCCCAACGAAGATCTTCCCGAACCACTCGCTGGCGTCCAGCAGTCCCATGGCGACTCCTTCGTCGAACTCCACTTCGTCGAACTGTGCGGGCCCCGCAACCGGTCGGACCCGAACCTCGGCAGACTGGCTGAGGACGACTATTGTCCCGGGCCAGGCGGGAGGCAACCTCGGGCGCCGCCCGATGACGCTGGTGCCCTAGCTGAACCGGATCGACGACGTCGGAATCCAGTAGCCGGTCAGCGGGCCGTCGGCGACGTAGGCGTGGCGCACGCCGTTCCAGCACGCCGTCCGCGACACCCCTACAGGCGTGGCCTCGGACGGCGAGACGCGCCGCGTCTGGACCACCGCTCCGCTTGCCGTGAACACGCGCCCGACAGCTTCTCGTCCGGCAGCGAGCCGTCCGGAGCGCACAGGGTCCCAGTCCATCGACACGCAGCTGCCCTGCAGGACGACGGTCGGCGGCGACTCCGGCACGTACAGACCCTCCAGCGGGCCGTTCGTCACCCGGTACCAGATCCCGCGGTTCTTGATCCGGACTCTGTTGTCGGTCGAGACCGAGGCCCGCCGTGACAGCCTCAGCGTTCGGTGCCTGAGCACCCGGCCCTTGCTGCTGAAGCAGAAGCCCGTCAGCCTTCCGGCGGGCAGCGAGACCGTTCCTTTGAGAGCGGGCGGCGGGTAGTCGCCGACCAGGGCCTCGGCGTAACGGGCCAGCGCGGGATGGTGCGACATCCGGTACAAGGTCGCCAGCTGAACGATGTGGATCAGGTGGTACTTGGTCACTATCGACCACGGGTGGCTCATGCAGTAGCTGCTGGCCCAGCCTGCGTTGCGGATCGACGAGGCGTATGCCAGGACAGTGGTGATAGCGCCGTCCCACAGGCTCTGCGCGCGGGCGTCTTTCGTCAGCCTCCAGTAGTCCCACAGCCCCCAGAGGCTGAAGATCAGCCCGTTGAAGGTGCGATCCGGCCGGAGACCCGGATACTCCTCCAACCACAGATACCCGGCGTGGTCCACCCAGACTGTCCAGGGTGTCGCCTGCCCTTGCGGCCTCAGGAAGGTAGCGAAGACGGCGCCGGCCGCCGTCCGGTACTGGAGCTCCTCGGTCGTCTCCGCCAGCCGAACGAACAGGCTCAGGGCCTGCCCCTGCGCCATGGCCGAGTACCACGGCCCGAACCTCCGCTCGGTGACGAGACCATGCGGATCGAAGCTGAACGGATAGGGGAAGTACCAGGCGCTGCCCGCTCTTGTGGCCTTCGACAGGAGCCGGTCGGCCTGCCGACGTGCCCGATCCAGGTAGGCCATCCGCAGCGTGGTGCGATAGCTCTCCAGGTTTCCCAGGCCGTAGGAGGCCTGCGCGACCGGATGGTCGTACAGGCGGCCACCGACCTCGGCCATCCGGACGCCATCCGCGTCGTGCGGCTGGGCATCGACCAGGGGTAGCGGCACCCGGCACAGGTAAGGGTCCGACTCGCGGGGCAGATCGAAGATGCCACAGCCGCAGGTGTTGAAGGTGAAACCCGCGACGGTGCGGCGCGACGAGCCGACAGCCTCGGGAAGGCAAGCCCGCGGCAGGCAGGCCGAAGACAGCGCTCCGGTAAGAAGCGAGCGCCTGCTGACGACCATCGCGACGTGACTCCCTCGCTGGTAGGACAACGCACACGACTTCGCCCCCAGCCAGCCCGATCCCATACTGTAGCCATACGACTACGGTATGGATTCACGGTCGTGAACAACTTTTGAACCGACGCACCGAGCCCTTGTCAGGCTCAGCAGCGGCGCGGTGGAATCTCGCCGGACCCGCGCGGCGCCACGACGGCTGGCATGATCACGCGCCGCGTCGGAGATGTGTCGCCGTCGAGCCGAGAGAACAGCATCTCGGCGGCAGTCCGCCCGAGGCCCACCACGTCCTGCAGCACGACGGTAATTGGCGGATCTAGAAGATCCGCCAGCGGGAAGTCGTCGAACCCGACGACCGCGATGTCGTGCCCCAGACCGAGGTCACGCAACGCATGTGCGACACCAACAGTGATCTCGTTTCGGGCTGCGAAGATCGCCGTAGGCGGCGAGTCACCCGCCAGTAGGGAGACAGTTGCCCGGGCAGCTTCTTCCGCAGACCGCACACCAACGCGCACGAGCGCTTCATCGACCGGATACCCGGAGTCGGCAAGGGCGTCGACATAGCCGAGACGGCGTTCATGAGCAGTGACGATGGTCTGTCTGTCACCGATGAAGGCCACCGACCGATGCCCCTGCGACAACAAATGTTCCACGGCGCGCTTTGCGGCGCCGCGGTTGTCCACCATCACGGTGTCGGCGTCCAGCCCGAACGTCGGACGGTCGACGAGTACGACGGCGACCCCTGCGCGCATGTCGTTCTGCAGGTACGAATGGTCGTGGTTCGTGGGCATCACGATCAAACCGTCAATGCGTCGGCTCATGAAGTCTTGTACAAGTCGGCGCTCGCGGTCCTCCGACTCGTCGAGGCTCGCACTGAGCACCACAACTCCGCGCTCCTGTGCCGCGTCCTCGACCGCGCGCAAGAACCCAGCGGAGAAGCTGTTGCTGACATCCTGCAAGAGCACACCTATGCTGGCCGTCTTATGCCCCCGGCGAAGCTGACTCGCTGCGAGGTTGTGCCGGTAATCGAGTCTGTGGAGTGCGTTTTGGACCCGCTGCGCGGTGTCGTCAGAAACGCCGGGCTCGCCGTTGACGACCCGGGAAACTGTCTTGAGGCCGACGCCGGCAAGGGCGGCTACCTCTTTCATGGTCACCCGTCCGCGCACGTGACCCTCCTGGCCAGGAGCTGCTCTGTTGGTGGGTCTGCTCCCGGACGTGTACACGTGAGCGCAGCGACGAGGGTCGCCCGCCGGACCACGTCACCGATCGCGGGGGAGGACGATCGTGCGAGCTGCTGCAGGTCGCACGGAGACACTGCCCCACACTGGGTCAGTCCCGACAGCAGGCCCGCCATATACGCATCGCCGGCGCCGACGGTGTCCACCACGGTCACGGGCACTCCAGGAGTCTCGAAGCGATCCGCGTGAGTGGCGATGAACGAGCCGCGAGCTCCCTGCGTGACCATCACGAGTTCGGCGCATCCGAGTCGGAGGAACACTTCCGCAACGTCTGGGATGGACATATGCGGAAAAAGGAAGGCGGCATCCTCCTCGCTGCACTTGATGAGGTGCGCATGCTGTGCCATCTCAAGAACACGCGTCATCTGTACGACACGATCAGGGGTAACGGACGGTCGTACATTTGGGTCGAACGATATCAGCACCCGCTCGTCCTGGGCGGTTGCGCGGACGAGCTCGAGCACATGGGCGTCACCGGGCGGCAACGTCGCACCCAGCGATCCGACGTGCAGTACGGCTGTGCCCGTCGGCAACATCAGCGCGCCGACGTCCCAAGACAGGTCAAACCGGTAGCTGGCGACACCGTACCGGTCCACGGTTGCCGTCGCGGTGCTCGTCCGGGCTCCGGGGCGGCCGACGTCGACGACCCACACGCCCTCACGTGACAGATGGTCTCGGACGAGGCGTCCGTCGTTGTCCGCGCCGATCGACGTCAGCAGCGTGGCAGTGGTGCCGAGGCGCGCGAGGCCGAGCGCGACGTTCGCGGGACTGCCTCCGGGGGACCGCGACACTGGCTGGCCAGGGCGATGAACCACGTCGACCAGCGCCTCACCGACGACGGTGACACCAAATGCGGACACGTTCCCCCATTTCGATGCAGATGCGGCTGAATAGCGGATCCCTCGCAGGGGCCTCCGGCACGACGATGATTGCTATCGCTCACGGCTCTTGGCCCAGCGGTCGGCGTCTGCTCGCGCCCTGAGGCGGGTGGTCAGCGCACGAGACCGGGTGTCCGCAGATCGATTCCGTCGACGGGAACACGCTGCCCGCGCTGTTCGACAACGTTGTCAGGGTGGACAGTACGACACGCTGACATCTCCACGTAAGAGCCTGAGGTGCAGTGCCCGGTTCGTTACAGGTTCGTTAGCACCCGACATGAAGGCGGAGGTACAGCTCTACTGGCCGTGGCTCACGAGGGCCCCGGGGAGGCGTGGAGCAGCGACGCGGAGCGCGGATGCTCGTCCCGGCCCTTCGAGACGCCAGTGGCCTGGCATGTCTCCATCGTCGTTCTTGTGATGTTCGTCGTCCGCTCTACCCGCGGCGAGGCCGCACGCAAGCGTCCCCAGGCCCCCTGCTGACCTGCGCACATCTCATCAACTGCACGGTGTGGCAGATCGCCGTGATCCTGTGAGGGTTCGGCGAAGGGCGGCGCTCATCCGTCTAGCTATGGGCCTGTGTCCGGCCCGAGCCAACTCTGGGGCAACGAAGAAATCCTGCCCTCGCTGATGACGACGATGATCCAACATCAGGCCCACGGTAACGAATTTGGAACCGGGCAAACGGGTCTTGACCGCCGCACTTCGGCCTCCCGTACTGTCCCGCCCTGACAACGTTGTCTGCTCGGCCGGACAACGATCTCCTCCCACCGTCGAGAGGCGAGACCCGCATGCGCAGACTCGTTACCCTGCGATCGTTCCGACTACGGATGGTTGTTCTGTCCGCCATCGCGACGCTCACCTCATCGGTGGCGATCGCTGCGGCGCCGGCGCAGGCTGCGCCGTACCCCGAATACCCCTACGACGCTACCGACTACGACGAAGCTTTTCGCGGGCAGTTCCATTTCAGTTCGCAGGGAGGCTGGATGAACGATGTGAATGCGCCGTTGTATTACAACGTTGCACCAAAGTGATCTCCACGTCGTTCGAGTCCCGTGACCCGAAAGTGTTCTTTGATGCTGCGCGCGGACGCTGGGGCATGGTCTTCTGGGGTAACGAAGGTGGGAATGTCGCGAAGTTCTACAGTTCGACGAACCTACTCAGCTGGACCTACCGTGGCGAGTTCCGTGCCGACTGGCTGTTTGAATGCCCCGACATCTATCAGCTGCCGGTCGACGGCAACACGTGGACCATGAAGTGGGTGCTGCAGGACGCCAGCGGTGAGTATGTTGTGGGGACGCTTAACAGCGTCGGCGTCTTCGTGCCGGATCGGGGCTGGTCGCGCCCTCAACGGATCGACGCGGGCCGCACCGCCTTCGACGGCACGGCCTATGCCGGTCTCACTTTCACTAACATGCCGAACGGTCGGGTGGTCCAGATGCTCTGGCAGCCCGGTAACAAGGGTGCCACCTGGACCGGTAATGCGTCCTTCCCTGCGCAGCTCGGCCTCAGGACGTTTTCCGGGGAAGGCATCCGCGTGACCCGTAATCCGGTGAGGGAAATCACGTCCATTCGCCAGGCGGCACGGAGTTGGAAGAACCTTACGATCTCGAGCGACCTCGCGACAAACCCGTTCAACGGTATTTCTTCGGACACGTATGAGATCGAGGCAACGTACGACCTGACGAGGGCCACAGCAACGGATTTCGGATTCGAGCTGCACCGGCGCAGTGACGGCACAAGGGATGCGGCTATCGGTTACGACCGCGTTCGGAACACTTTGGCCGGCGCCTACATGCCCCCGATCCACAACCGTGTGAAGTTGCGAGTGCTCGTCGACCGTGGCCAGCTCGAGACGTACGGCAACGATGGCAAGGTCTCGGTGACCGACAATATCAACTTCGATTCGTCCCGCCGGAGTCTCGGCATCAGGGCGTACGCGAACAACGGTACCGTTCGGCTTGAGACACTGACGTTCCGGCGATTGCGCAAGGCGTGGACAAGCGCCGGCAGCGGCCCCGACCAGGGTATTGGAATGATCAAGTGGAACGGCACCAACAAGTGCGTCAACCGCGACGGCGCGACCGTGTTGGTACAGATCTGGGACTGCACGAACGACGGAAACCAGCGATGGACGTTCACGGCTGCCGGAAAGATCAAGATTGGAGACAACTGTCTGGACCAGCCGGGGGAGACCATCGGTAACGGTGCCCGGCTCACGACGTCTGCTTGCCGGGGCGGCGATAATCAGCGGTGGATTCGGATCGGCACCAACCAGTACCAGAACTCTTGGTCCAAGCGGTGCGTCGATCTCGACGCAGGCAACACCGGAAATGGTCGCCAGCTGCAGGTGTGGGATTGCGTGGGCGGCCTGAACCAGAACTGGAGCATGCCGATCCAGTGACGACTGGGGTGTGAGTTTCCTGGAGTGAGGTCCGTACGCGCGTCTTTGTGATCATGCTGGGTGGAGTGGCTTGGATGCCCGACATGTTTAGGTGTGTCCGGGCATTCGAGTGGGCTCTTCCGGTCTGCCGTGTGGATTGCGAGATCAACAGGACGATGGGAAGAACCGGATCCATCTCGGCAACGGCTCTTACAAGATTTTCGTAGGCAGTGAGCCTTTCCGCGCCATGCTTGGTGGCAAGGGGCAGCGGAGTGGTCTGATCATGTGGTTCAGGACCTGGGGTGAAGCGATGATCGAAGGACCGCGCCCTTTGATCACTCACCAGGATCGCGTCTGGCGTGCTGATATCGGGTGATCGACCCGTCCTCCCGGCATTG
>JAUPKM010000120.1 GCA_030837445.1 Actinomycetota bacterium | reverse complement strand
CCGCACGCCTGGCGGACCTCGACGGTGAACTGAAGACCCTGGCCCAGGCCCGGACCGAGGTGGAGACGTCCCTGGCTGCCATCGAGCAGACCATCACGGATCTCACCCACGCCGAGAAGGAACTCCCACCCATCGGCGCCATCGCGACCGCCGAGAGGGACTGCGTTCGCGCGGCCACCAATCTGGCCACCGCACGGACCCGGCAGGACCAACAGCGCAGCCTCCTCGATCGGTCGATCGCCGAGGTCGACCTGTGCCGACGCCGGCTGCTGCAGGGCGCCTCGGAGAGAACGATGCCGACCGAGACCGCTGGTGTGGCACACGTCGCCCGCTCCGTGGCGGCGTTCGAGCGCTCGGGACGGGCTTTGGCGCTGGCTCGGGATCAGGTCACCGCCCAGGAGAGGGACCTCGCCGACCGGCGCCGGCGACTGGCCGACCGGCAGGACCGACTCGATGAAGACAGGCAACTGCAGTCCGAGCGCGAGGAGAAGCAGCTCAAGTTGGCTGCGGAGTTGGACCAGGCCCTCGCGGCGCAGGACCCCGAGGCCGCCCGCGTGCTATCCGACAAGTCAGAACTGGAGCAGCGGCTGAGCGAGATCGCGTGGGCCGGCAAGCGCGCCGACAAGCAGATCGATGACGAGCAAGACCGCCTCAGCCGTTCCAGCCAGCGGCTGGAGGACGCCCAGCATCGTCTGGCCGCAGCCCTCACCGAGCAGTTCACCGAGGCCGCCGCACTCGCCCCTCTAGCCAAGCCGGACCTGTGCGAGCTACTCGGCGTGCGGGTGGACGTCCCCTGGCCTCCGGTGAGTACCTGGCCGGCGGCCGACGATCTCGCGGAGGTTGTCTTCGAACGACTCGGGCAGCCGCCTTTGACCGGGGATCTGACCGATGAGGCCCGTTCGGCACTGCCCACCGGCGTCCTGGCATACCTGGACGCTCTGCACCAAGCGGTGCCCGCGGCACCGATCAGCGAGACCACCCGACGCAACTGGGACACCCGCGCCATGAACGCGGCCGAGACACTCAGCACCAAGCTCGACGAGACCCGCCAAGACTACCGGCTCGAGCGTGACCTCGACGAAGGGTTGCTCGTGGTCCGGATCGCCGATGCCGACGGGCTCAGCCCGATCGGCTCCTTCGCCGCCCGGCTCAAGGAACACATCGAAGACCAGAGCATGCTGTTGGAGGCGCGGGAACGGACCCTGCTCGAAGACGCCCTGCTCAAGCGGTTGGCCCAGCAGATCCACGCCCGCACCAAGGACGCCAGGGACCTCGTGGCCACCATGGACGCCGACACCCGCAGCAGGCCCATGTCATCCGGGACCGCCGTCGGGATCCGTTGGGTGACCGCCGATAAGATCACCGACTCCCAACGGGCGGTAGCCGATCTCCTGGCCAAGGCACCCGAATACCTGGGGCCCGAAGGCCTCAACGAGCTGCGGCGCCTGCTACGCGAGCAGATCCACACCGCCCGCGCCCGGGAATCGGTCAAGACCTACCACCAGGTCCTTACCGAAGTCCTCGACTACCGAGCCTGGCACACCTTCGAACTGCGGCTGGTACGTCCGGGATTAGCCGAGGAGAAGCTCACCAAGGCCAAGCACTCGGTGCTGTCGGGCGGAGAGAAGTCCTCGGCGATCCACCTTCCCCTGTTCGCCGCAGCCAACGCCCAGTACAGCTCCGCCAAGCCCACCTGTCCCCGCATGATCGCCCTCGACGAGGCCTTCGCCGGGATCGACGCCAAGTACCGCCCGGACCTGCTCGAACTGACGGTGAAGTTCGACCTCGACCTGTTCATGACGGGTCACGACCTCTGGGTCACCTATCCGTGCATCCCGCAGATCGCCCACTACGACCTGCACCATGACAAACTTGCCCACACTGTCTCGACCATGCTGTTGCTCTGGGACGGCTCCCAGATCCTCGACGACGACACCTTCCCCAATTCCGAAGACCTCGCTGCCGCCGTCGTCGGAATCAGACCCAGCCGGTACGCCCCCGACGACCGCGGAACGCCCGCACTGGACGACCCTGAGCCCAGCGAGGACGACGAGGAATGACCGGCACCAATCGAGACTCCGAGACCGATCGGCCGTGGCTGCGTTACGCCGATCCTGCCCGGGAGCGGCTCATGGCCGCGGCTAGGCGATCCCTGGAAGCCAGTGGCGGCAACCTGAACCGTTCCGTCACCCTCGCGGCACCGACCGACGCCGAGCGGACCCTGGTCATCGGCATGACCGGGAACTACCGGCAACCCAACTCAGCTCGGCTGACGATCGGCCTGACCGAGTTCGACCGAGCTATCCGAGCCGACACCGGGCTCGGGCTGATCGCCGTCCTGGAACGGCTCGGCCCACCATTGCGTGACCGGCCCGCCGAACGAACCTCCAGGGACGACACCCGGGCGGCCGCCCTCAAGCATGCCCGCGCCAGTCACCTCCACCAGGACTGTGCCTGGTACCAGCGTTGGCTGACCGACGTCGAAGCCGACGGCACGCTGACCTCGCTGGTCCGATCAGGAGAGCCGCAACTGCTCGCCGATGCCAGGCGCGTGTTGGAAACCCTCCTGTCGCGACCTCGGGGAGCCCACCCGATCCCGCTCCCCAGCCTGTCTGCCCTCGCCACCGCCGACACCAAAAGCCTGAACAAGGGTTCTTTGAGCACTCTGGTGCTGCGTGCCCTCGCCGAGGCGGCCGGCGTCACCCGCCCGGTCACGACCATGGAGCGGCGCGAACTGTGGGACTTCTTCGACGTCATCGTCGACGACCTGGCCAGCCAGGTCCTCGTGCTCAACCTCCGGCCCACCGGCAGAGGCCTCGCAGACTGGCTCATCTCGGCCGCGAGCACCGGCACCCCGTTCGTGATCACCCTCCATCAACTCGTCGCTCACCCGATCGCCCTCGGGCCCGGCGGCGTCGTACGCGTCTGCGAGAACCCCGCGGTGCTGCGTCGAGCCGCAGGCGAACTCGCCGACCGCTGCCCGCCACTGATCTGCACCCAGGGTTGGCCCTCGACCGCCTTCCACAGGCTCGCCCGGGCTGTCGTCTCCGGTGGCGGCCGGCTGCTCTACCACGGGGACTTCGACTGGCCCGGCGTCGAGATGACTTCCCATCTGCTGCAGCGGTACCCCTGCAGCCCATGGCGGATGACAGCCCAGGACTACCTGGCAGGACTCGATGCCAAGGGCAACCCCGTTCCCCTGAAGAACAGCCCCATCGCCACCCCGTGGGACCCTGCGCTCGCCCAGGCCATGGCCGCCCGTGGGGCTGTCGTGTACGAAGAAGCCCTCGCAGATGCGCTGATCGCCGACTTGGCCGCTGACTCTCACTCCCCCGGCGACGATCCCCAACCCTGACGCCAACCAGCAGGTCGAACAGCATCACCATCCACCGACGAGGCCCCTGCGGCGCTCGCCGAAGGTCCACAACATGGGCGTCACACCAGTGATGGACTGTGGGATTCAATGGCCTCATCGCCGGCAAGGAGCACCAAGACCCAACGTGGTTCAGAGTGGCTCTGGCGCCTTGCGCGACGCAGGCGGAGCCTGGGTTTGACCCGTTCTGGCGGACATGGTGGTCGTTAGTGGATCGGCTCGGAGTCGGTCCTGGGGAGGTCTCGCATCCGGGAGAGGGGCGACAGGACGACCGGGAGAGCCGCGACGAAGCCACCCGCAGTGATCAACCACATGGTCGGGAGGATTCCGAGGGTAGCGCCGAGAGCGCCGCCGGCGAGTGCGCCGAGGGGTTGGGTGCCCCAGACGAGGAAGCGGACGGAAGCGTTCATCCGGCCGAGGAGGTCTGGTGGGGTGACGCGCTGGCGGTAGCTGACTTGGGTGATGTTGTAGATGATGACGGCGGCGAAGGAGAGGAAGCCGCCGGCGATGAGCAGCAGCGGCCGCCAGGTCGCTGTGACGTGGGCGGCGAGCGGCGTCAGGGCGGACCCGGGGACGCTCAGGAGTGCCGCGACGGGGATGGCCCGCCCCTCACCGAGAAGGCGGGTCACGCGTCCGCTGAGGGCGGCACCGGCGATTCCGCCGACGGCGGAGGCGGAGTAGACGAGGCCGAGGGTGCTGGTGGACAGATCGAGGTCGCGCAGCAGGTAGAGGGCGAACAGGGCGGACGAGGCGGACGCGAAGAAGTTGTTCAGGGAGGTGCAGGCGGTGATCCGACGCAGCAGGGGGTGGGTGAGGACGAAGCGCAGGCCCTCGGCGACCTCGGTGCGCAGGCGGCGCCGTCCGCTGCGGGTCTGGCGTTCTTCGCAACTGCGGATCCGGGCCAGGAAAACCGCAGAGCCGAGGAAACTGAGCGCGTTGAGGAAGATGATCAGCGGAGCAGAGGCGTAGCGGAGCAGACCGCCGGCGACGGCGGGACCGGCTGCTTGGGCGACGGATTGGCTGGCCTGAAGGCGAGCGTTGCCGGGAACCAGTTGATCGCTGTCCAGGAGATGGGGCAGGTAGCTCTGATAAGCGACCTCGAAGAACACCGTGCACACCCCGACGAGGGCGGCTACGACGAACAGCTGGGCAAGACTGAGGACATCGAACCACCAGGCCACCGGCACCGACGCGAACAGAACAGCGCGCAGTAGGTCGTTGACGATGAGGACCCGGCGCTTGCGCCACCGGTCCACCCAGGCCCCCGCCGGCAGCCCCACCAGGAGAAACGCCGCAGTCTCGCACGCGGTGAGCATGCCGAGCTGGGCCTCCTGAGCCCCCAGGGTCTGGATCGCGAGCACAGGGAGCACGAACACGGACAGCTGAGTGCCGACCTGACTGATCGTGTCCCCGACCCACAACGCCCGGAAGTCATGATGCCGCCACAGGCGAGGGGACGGAGTCTTCCCCGTTGCAGAATCCGTCGGCGGCGGCAGGGGCTGCGCTTTGGGCTGATTTGCGCTGTCTGGCACCGGTCGATTCTTGGAGAGCATGGCGATGTTGTCAACTCGCGCGCCTGTCCAGATGCGTTTGCCGTGAGCGAGCGGGTCGTGGTGCCTGGTCCGGCAAGGCACAGGGAGGAGTTCGTAGGCCAGCTACAGGCGACGACACCCGCACCCGTCTCCATCCCCATCCGCCCAAAGATCACGGCCTCCCCCGCCAACTGACGCTGAATCCCGTCCAACCCGTCAGCCCAAACTCGATCACCGCCCCGGTCCGAGGACGGCCCTATTCGCCTGGAGCTACGCCTGGGATGCGGTACCGGCACCCGCGTCCTGGAGAAGGTGGTGATATCGCAACGCTCGTGATCAGTTCGTGGTCGCCGGTGGGGTGCTTGACCGGGAGGGCGGGGGTCCGCAGGCTGGGGGTCGGTCCCGGGTGGGTCGGCGGTTGTCGGTTACCGGACCTGCGGGCTGGGGGTTCGAGTCAACTTGACGCTTCGTGTGTCGTAGCTCAAATGGGCAGAGCAGCGGGCCTTCGGCGGTCAGGGAACCATGCCCGCCCGGGGGCTCTTTCGTGGCTGTTCGGGCTGTTCGGGGTTATTCGCTGGTGGCCGGCCCCGGTG
>JAUPKM010000001.1 GCA_030837445.1 Actinomycetota bacterium | reverse complement strand
CGGCCTCGTTCCAGGAGACCACCCGGGTGCTGACGGACGCGGCAATCCACGCCAAGAGCGATCCGCTGCTGGGGCTGAAGGAGAACGTCATCCTCGGCAAGCTCATCCCGGCCGGGACCGGCCTGAGTCGCTACCGTGACGTCGCGGTAGCAGCCACCGAGGAGGCGAAGGCCGAGATGTACGGGGCCATGACGAACTTCGGTGACGTCGACTACGGATTCGGCGCGGCTTCCGGCGAAGCCGTGCCGTTGGAAGATTTCGGGTACCGGCCGGAGGGCGACTTCCGCTAGCCGAGACCGACTGCATCGGCTGCCTCAGCACGCCCTGCCCGCGCCCATCCCTCGCAAGTTGTGGGGAGGGCGCGGGCAGTTGTTGTTGGCTGGTGGCCAATGAATCCGGCCGGATCCGGGTCTGGGGCGTTCAACAGCCGATACTCGGGCATGATGTAGGCGACGCACGGGCACCGCAGCGGGGCCCGATTCGAGAGGAGTCCGGACGTGGCCAACGACGAGGACCTGAATCCCCCGAAGCCGAGCGATGCGCAGGCCGCTGTGCCGTTACCCCCGGTGACGCCGCCGAATCCTCCGCAGGGTCCGCCGATACCGAGGCCAATGGCCGACCCCGACGGCGGCGGCGGCGGTTCGGCGCGGGCAGGGGACGGCGGTCCTGATGAGGCGGTCGCGGGTGACACCCGGGTGTTCCCCGAACACCCGGCGACCAGCGTCGTTCCGCAGCCGCCCGCAGCTGAAGCCGCCGGGTCGCAGGGATTCCCCACGCCGAAGCCTGCGGCCGACGTGCCTGCCGCTGGCGCCGCCCCCGGGGTTCCGATCCCGGCGCCTCCGCCCGGTACCACTCCACCTCCGGCTGCGTCTCCGACAACGGTGGTGCCGGTACCCATCCCGGCGCCGACCCCAGCAGCGCCGCAACCCCCGGCGCCGCCACCACCTCCCACGGGCTACCAAGCGCCAGTGGCCGGTTGGCAGGGAGCTCCAGGCTGGCAGGCGCCGCCCGCCGGCCCCCCTGGCACCTCCGCCGCGGGACCCCGGCCCTACCCAGTGTCGAGCAATTCCGCCACGATCGCGTTGATCCTGTCGCTCAGCGGGCTGGTCGCCTGGGCGGTGTGCCCCGGTCTCGGCCCGCTGGCCTGCTCGATCATCGCCCTCGTGTTTGCTAGCAAGGGTGCCAAGGAGATCAAGGCAAGCAATGTCTGGATCACCGGGTCCGGTTTGGTGTTGGCCGCTCGGATCATCGCGTGGATCGACATCGCGCTCGTGATCCTGGGGGTGGTCTTCTTCGTCCTGTTCTTCGCGATCGTCGGGGCCAGCGGTGGCCTCGACCCCAATACGTGGCCGACGCCGACGTCCACACCGACGTTCAGCTTCTGACTCCGCCGCGCCGGAACACTGCTGCGCGCGCATGTGAGCAGGATCTCGTGGTATCGGGGGGGTACCCCGCTTGGTCGCCAGCGGGGGTCTCCGGTACTGTTATTGCCACGTGCCCGGGAGGTCCTGGGCGCCGCCGGTCTCGAGCGGCCATCGGAACACCACCGATTGCCGAACGTCGAGCACTGAGCCCGCGAAAGTGGGCCGACACCGCTGGCGGACTTTCGAATCACTCGAATGTCGGTAGTGAAGTGGTGCCTAGCGCCGCGACACGCCCGACCTCGGGGGTCGGAGAACAGGACCCGACGGACACACCGCCAACCAACCTTTCAACGACACGGAGATTCGGTGCCCACGATCCAGCAGCTGGTCCGCAAGGGCCGGCAGGACAAGGTCTCGAAGAACAAGACCCCTGCGCTCAAAGGAAGCCCCCAGCGTCGTGGGGTGTGCACCCGTGTGTACACCACCACCCCGAAGAAGCCGAACTCTGCGCTGCGCAAGGTCGCCCGCGTGCGACTGACCAGCCAGATTGAGGTCACCGCCTACATCCCGGGTGTCGGCCACAACCTGCAGGAGCACTCGATCGTGCTCGTTCGCGGCGGCCGAGTGAAGGACCTGCCCGGTGTGCGCTACAAGATCATCCGTGGCGCGCTCGACACCCAGGGTGTGAAGAACCGCAAGCAGGCCCGTTCCCGCTACGGCGCCAAGAAGGAGAAGAGCTAATGCCGCGCAAAGGCCCAGCGCCCAAGCGTCCGGTCGTCACCGACCCGGTCTACAACTCCCAACTGGTCACCCAGCTGGTGAACAAGGTGCTGCTCGACGGCAAGAAGTCGACCGCCGAGAAGATTGTCTACGAAGCCCTGGAAGGGTGCCGCGAGAAGTCCGGCACCGATCCGGCGGCAACGCTGAAGCGCGCGCTGGACAACGTCAAGCCGAGCCTCGAGGTGCGAAGCCGACGCGTCGGTGGCGCCACCTACCAGGTGCCGGTCGAGGTTCGCCCTGGCCGCAGCACCACGCTGGCCCTTCGCTGGTTGGTCGACTACTCCCGTGCCCGGCGCGAGAAGACGATGACCGAACGGCTGATGAACGAAATCCTGGACGCCTCCAACGGACTTGGCGCAAGCGTCAAGAAGCGCGAGGACACCCACAAGATGGCCGAAGCCAACAAGGCGTTCGCCCACTACCGCTGGTAATCCCCGCCCCCACCTGCCTTTCACCCACAGAATCGAGCTACGGAGTAATCGTGTCTACCGCCACAGCAATCGACCTCGCCAAGGTCCGCAACATCGGGATCATGGCGCACATCGACGCGGGCAAAACCACGACCACCGAGCGGATCCTGTTCTACACCGGCATCAACTACAAGATCGGTGAAGTCCACGAGGGCGCAGCCACGATGGACTGGATGGAGCAGGAGCAGGAGCGAGGGATCACCATCACCTCGGCCGCGACCACCTGCTTCTGGCGTGAGCATCGCGTCAACATCATCGACACGCCTGGCCACGTGGACTTCACGGCCGAGGTCGAGCGCTCGCTGCGCGTGCTGGACGGCGCGGTGGCGGTGTTCGACGCGGTGGCCGGTGTGCAGCCGCAGTCCGAGACGGTCTGGCGTCAGGCCGACAAGTACAAGGTCCCGCGCATCGCCTTCATGAACAAGATGGACCGCGTCGGGGCCGACT
>JAUPKM010000119.1 GCA_030837445.1 Actinomycetota bacterium | reverse complement strand
TCTGGTGCTTCACAGATCCACGCCGACCAGAAGGCCAGAATCCACACCACGAGGATGACAGGTCCGACGCATCGCTAGCCAATACTGAAATCGAGGCACTCGTCTTTGACTGTCGTGTTGATACCGGCAAGATCCTTCATCTCCGCAGTGCCTCGCACCGGGTCGATGATCAGGAGGCAGGCGCTGGCACCGTACGGACTGACAGAGATCTGGGCGTTGCCCTCAGTGAAGACCTGTGTGGTCAGGTAGTCCGCGGTGGCTTCCGGCATGTTTGGTGAGGCCAGGCCGTTGCCGGGGGCGAACTCCGTTCCCTCCGAGCCGCTGACTCCGCACAGGTACCTCCACCCCCCTCCGGAGGCGTTGTTGCAAAGCGGCGTCAGACCGATGCCTCCGAGATCGGGTGCCATCTCCTCACTCGGCGTCGAGTAAACCAAGATGACATCGAGGCTTTGTGGAGAACCATTGCGGCCCTCGTCAAGGCCGACAACGTTCGCGGCATAGTTGCCGTTCAGGGTCGAGACAACCCGAGCTGATCCAGGTGGGCTGTCGGCAACGTACTTCTCCGCGGTCACCATAGGGAGGGAGCTAATGGTCGCCTCATACGAATAGCCATCAAACCGCTTGTACTTGAGAACAATCGGGAGTACGCCTTCGAAGTAGCTGGAAGGTGACGTAGGAGGTGCGGACTCCACGGTTTCGCTCGATACCGGGTCGGGAGTCGAGGTGGAGGGGGCCACGTTGACCTGGGATGTCGATTCAACAGAGTCCGCGGTGCCTTCGGTGGATGAACTAGCGGTTGAGCATGCGGCAAGCCCACTGGCAACTACTAACAGCACGACCGCGAGGGGTCTCAATCGGAAACGTGAAGACACTGCAAGCCCTCTGATCGACGATGGCGCGAGGCAGGATCATCGCAACAATCGTGAGCATGCACAACCCTCGAAGGTGACTTCCTTGTCACTTGCCAAGCTGGACGCCGGTAGGCATGCAGCACACGATGGCTTGCCACCTGGAATCTGGGGGACGGTGCGGCCAGCCTGTTTCGCCACCCGCTCGATTCGGACGACCGGGCACGCGGCCTCCTTGGAACCGTCAGCATGGGTCGCCGAGTACCGCGTTGGCTCTGACGACGCCACCTTCTCCCGACTTCCCCACCGCTGCCTGCGGACGCGACGAACTCGGCACCGGCGACATGTGGAACTCCAACTCGCTAGTCGCTTGGCCGCAGTTCCGCGCGCCGCACCTCCCATTCGGCGGCGGCCTTCTGGGCCGCGTACGACAGGCCCCGTGATCCGGTCGATCGGCGCCCGCCGCCACGGACGAGCGGCGCGAAAGTCTGGAAGGGGCCGATACCGGACGACAGGCCCACACCGCCGCGACTCCCCACGTTGACGCGGGCGATCCGGGGCCCGACGCCGGCACTCACCCCGCGACTCGAGACCCGCAGACGCACTCCGGGGACCACGCGAAAGCCGAACCCCATCATTCCCCCTCACCACTCACCGCTGCGTCCATCCAAGAGCGGCGTCGCCGGGGATTCCATCCCTGGCTCATGCGGGGACCCCACACGCCCCGCAGACGTGCGAGAGGTCACGGGCCCCCGCGGGCGACACGCCTATCCATGCGAAACGCCGCTCCACCAGACGCCGCGGTCGGGTGCTGGGGCCAGCGCGCCACGTGACCTCGCCCGTGAGATGCCCGCTGCTGCGGTGAGTTGCGACGACCCCGGTGTGAGGAAGGCCAGGCCTGCACCGGATGTCGACTCCGATGGAGACAGGCACAGGCCCAGCCCTATTGTGAATCGACCAACGAGACGGGGTTGACATGCCGACCTTGACCTGCGCTCACTGCGGCTACGAGCACTTCGGTCATTCGCTAATCACATGCCCCTCATGCCTTCAGCCCATGGGCAGCGCCGGGCCGTCCGCTTCCACGGCACCGGCGAGAACGTCCTCGATCGAGGCTGTGGGCATGGCCCCGAACTACTTGGGGAGAAGTCCTCGTCTAGGGCCGATGGCGGTCAGGCTTCCGAGGCCCACCTGCGCGAGATCGTCATGTGGCTCCGGTTCATCGGCGTGGTGATCATTCTTCAACTGGTCGCCGGCGGCCTTCTGGCTCTGATCTACATGGGCGAGTAGCAGCTCTCATTCGGCCCAGGCCGCAGCATCGCTAAGGGACAGGGCGGAGGGGTGTCGTCGGCTCGGTCGATGGGCGTTGAAGTCGCCCTGTAGGGGACGATCCGCGGGAGATGGGCAGGACCTGACGTGCGATCGGGTGTTCTTACGTGAGGGGACTGACTAGTGCATCGGACGAGTAATCCGGTGCTATTGCGCGGTCCCCGTGCCAGTCGGGCTTGGCCAGTCGCCCGCACTTCTGGCACGCGGCTGATGGGTCCACGGGCCACCGGGGTGCAGGAGGCGAACAGTCACTTGCCGCTGCGGTCGCCCGTGAGCATCCGGCCGGTCGGTTCGGTCGCGCCATGCGCGACCGGGGCTAGGCCGACGATCCAGATCGACGGTGCCGCCGATCCGATTCCCAGGAGAATCGACTATCAGCCCTTGACGAACAGGTCGCCGAACGCGAAGGAACTATAGGCATCCCACAGGTAGCCGTTGCCGACTTTGGATCCCCAGAGGTACTGGACCTTGCTGAAGCGAGTCGGGACCACCCAGGCCTGCTCCATGGCCTTCTTGTTCAGCGACTTCCACGCCTCAGCCTGGGCGGTGCGATTGGTCATGGCAATGGCAGCCTGGACCTCGGCCTCGTAGGCCGGGTCGTTGACGCGGGACAGGTTGAATCCGCCGTTGGCACCGAAGAGCTCGGGGATGATGGTGGACGCGTTCTGCCAGTCCGGGCCCCAGCCTGCGCTGACGATCGCCTCCTGCTGATCCGGGTAGAGCACCACGTCGTAGTACCGCTCGGGCGCGATCGGAGACAGCTTGACGACCATTCCGGCCTTCTCGAGGGAGCCCTTGATGGAGGCGGCAGCCGTGTCGTTGGTCGGGGAACGCGGGTACTGGTAGGTCAGCTCGGGCATCGCTTCACCGGACTCGGCGATGAGCTTCTTGGCCAACACTGGGTCACCCGCGTCAGGGACGGCAGCACCGAACATGTCGGTCCACATGCCCGAGGGCGCGTAGTCGGTGGCCAGGTTCGGCTTCATGACGCCATCACCGAGGTCACCGGCGAAGTCGCCACCGGCGATGGTGATCAGCTCGGCGCGGTTCAGCGCCACGGCGATGGCCTGGCGCTGCTTCTGATTCGACACCTTCGTGGCGTTGATGGCGAGGTAGCGCACGTACGGGTCGTAGCCGTCGACCGAGCGACCCTTGAAGCGTGGATCGTCCGAGCCGAACACTGTGGCCAGGTTCTCGGGCTGCACTCCCGCGAACGTGACGGCCGCCTGGTCCTCGCCTGCATCTGCGATGAGGCGCTCGTCGATGGCCGCCGGGTCAAGGGCGAAGGTCACGACGACCTGGTCCGGGTATGCCGGGCGATAGTCGTCGGAGGCCTTGCTCCAGTTCGGGTTGCGCTCGAGGACCATCCTCTGGCCCTTCGTGTACTCCTTGATCTGGTAAGGACCGGTCGCCTGGACCGCGTCGTCGTACTTCGCGCCCGTGTCCTTGGCCTTCTGGACAGGGGAGAACGCCGGCAGGGTCACGGTGTAGTTGAAGTCACCCGCCGGACGCGAGAGATTGAACGTGATCGTCTTGCCGTCGGCCGAGCAGGTGATGGCCTTGTCGAACGACGCGACGTCGTTGCTGGCATCCGCGCTGTACGGGCCCTTGTAGTTCGAGGACCCGTCAGCGGCCTTGGGGATGTCGAGCAGCGAGATCGCGAAGGTCGGTCCGTCGGTGATGACGTCCGTCGCGAACGTGCGGGACACGCCGTACTTGATGTCGGCGCAGGTGACCGGCGAGCCGTCCTGGAACGAGACGCCGTCGCGGAGCGTGAACGCCCACGTCGTGGCGCCGTTCGACGACGTGCCCGTGTCGGTCGCCATGTCTGGGACGATGGTCACGCCGTCAGGACCCGGGGCCATCTTGTACGCGGTCAGCGTACGGGTGGTGTACCCGTTGAGGAACGCGATGTCGACGCCGTTATAGACGCGCTGCGGATCGACGTGGAGGAACTGGTCGCCAATGGCCAGCACGTTGATCGTGCCTCCCAACTGACCTTCCGCGCTGGTGATGCCTGACGCGCCTTCCCCGCCACGGGCGCCCGTCGGATTAGTGTCCGGCCGGTTGCTGAGCACGAGTCCGATCGCGCCACCGGCCAGGGCGAGGGCGAGAACCAGGATCAGGATCAGCAGGGAACTGGTCTTGTGCCTGAAGATCCAAGGTTGGGGAGCGCTGGGCGTGGGGAGTGCCGTTGGGGGGGCCGGCGTGCGGGGAGGAGAGATGCGACGCGCGTCCACAGCGGCGGCTTGTTGGCGGTGGGTACTGATGCGGGTGGCGTCCGGCGACGGAGATGTCTGGGGTGCGTCGACGATCATGGCAGGCGGTGGTGCCGCGGACGGTGGGTGGGGTGGGGGCGGGGACGCGAGAGTGACTGGTGGCGTTGCGGGGGGCATGCCGAGGGTCGACTGGATCCGTTCGAGCGTGGGCCGCCGGGCTGGGTCTTTCGCCAGTGCCGCGACGAGGAGACCGTGGAGGGGCTCCGGCACGGTGTCGGGCACGTCGGGCATGGATTCGAGGACTTTGTAGATCGCGGCGGTCGTGTTGTCCGCCCCGAAGGGTGGGACTCCGGTGGAGGCGAACAGGACAGACAGCGCCCAGGCGTGGATGTCGGTGGCGGGCGTGACGGCGTCACCGGTGACTTGCTCTGCGGCCAGCCATCCGGTGCTGCCCAGCACCATCCCGGTCTTCGTCAACTGGGTGCCCTCGTCGACGTCGGCGATCCCGAAATCGATCAGCCGCGGACCCGTCGGTGACAGCATGATGTTCCCCGGCTTGATGTCGCGGTGAACGACTCCCGACGCATGCACACCCGCCAGGACTTCGGCGAGCCCGGTTGCCAGCGATGCGACCTCCGCCTCGGGAAGCGGACCTCGGTCCTCGATCCGGTGGGACAGTGTCACGCCGGGGATGAACTCCATCGCGAACCACGGCACCGGGGCGTCGAGGTCCGCATCCAGCAGGGCTGCGGTGTGCGGGCCGGCTGAGCGGCGCATGGCATCGAGCTCACGGACCAGCCGGGCTCGGAAGGAGCGGTCCGCGGCGAGGTGGCGCCAGGCTGTCTTCACCACGACCCAGTTGACCGTTGATCCGGTCGCCAGGTATGCGACACCCATCCCGCCGGAACCGAGTCGGCCCAGGAGTCGGTATTCTCCGACCTGGACAGGGTCGTCTTCGGCAAGGGGTTCCAAGGGCACGGCGGGCGGCGGATTCGTCGCCATGATGAGTTCCCCCCCCTGTCGTGCTGCCCGCTAACTATGCCCGCTCAGCGACACTCGAGGGCACGGAATCGGTGCTGAGCGGCCACCTATTCGGCGGAGTTCTGCGCATCGGGCGCCCCGCCCGCCCCCGGTGCGGTTGGGTGGGGCTGTGACGTGGTTCGTGTTCGCGGGGGGACGTCGGGTCCCAGTGGTGGCGGGTGTGCCGGTGACGGTCGGGCGCAGCGATTCTTGCGATCTCGTTGTCGACAGTCTCCGGGTCTCGCGACGCCACGTGGTCGTCACGGTCGAGGACGATGACGCGGGTTGGGTCCTCACCGACGAGTCGGCGAACGGCACGTTCGGGGCTGCCGGGCGCGTCACACGCATGTCCGGGCAGCAGCTGTGCATCGTCGCACTGGGGTCCCCCCAGGGGGCAGTGGTGGTGATCAGCAACGATCCCGGACTCAACGCTGAGGCCGTCGCCGCGGGATTCGCCGCAATCGACCCGGAGGCCGTCTCGCGCGACGCGGCGTCGGGCAGCGCCGGAAACCTGACCATGCTCGAGGGAGTCACCCGGTTCGGCCGTGCGGACGACAACAACGTCGTGCTGTCCGGTGCCCTCGCCTCTGCACATCACGCGCACGTACATCGCTCCGGAGCCGCCTTGGACGTGATCGACCTTGCATCCGCGCGCGGCACCTACGTCAACGGCGTGCGCGTCACTCGCGCGCGTCTCAGCGCCGGTGATCGGGTGACCATGGGCGGATCGGCGTTCGTCGTAACCGACGACGGCCAGCTCAACCCCGTGATTGAGTCGGCCGGTGTCCCACTGGAGGCGAAGGGCCTGACCGTGAGGGTCGGCGAACTCACCCTGCTGCATGACATTTCCTTCCTGCTGCCCGCGCGCAGCGTCCTGGCGGTCGTCGGCCCCTCCGGCTCCGGCAAATCGACGCTGCTCGGCGCCCTCACCGGCTTCACCCCCGCCAGCCAAGGGCAGGTGCTCGTAGCGGGCCGGGACCTATATGCCCACTACGACGAACTGCGCTTCCAGGTGGGCTTGGTCCCGCAGGCCGACCTCGTGCCCGCGCAACTGCGGGTGCATGACGCTCTCGACTTCGCCGCCCGTCTGCGGTTTCCCAGCGACACCAACGCGGGCGAGCGTGCCAGCCGGGTCGCCGAAGTAATGGATGACCTCGGCCTCACCGAGCGGGCTGGGCTGCGCATTGACCGGCTCTCCGGCGGCCAACGCAAACGCGTCAGTGTCGCGCTCGAGATGCTGACCAAGCCATCACTGCTGTTCCTCGATGAACCCACATCGGGCCTCGACCCTGGGCTGGACCGACAGGTGATGGTGCTGCTGAGAGAAATGGCGGACACCGGCAGGACGATCGTCGTGGTCACCCACTCGGTGGAGAACCTCGCTCTGGCCGACTATCTGCTTGTCTTGGCCTCCGGAGGGCACGCGGCATACTTCGGGCCCCCAGAGGAGGCGGCTGCCTATTTCGGTGTACCTGACCTCCCGTCGGTGTTCCTAGCTCTGGAATCTGCGCCCGGACCGGAGTGGAGCCGTCGATGGCGAGAGTCGTCCGCGCACGGAAGCGGCAGCAGGGTCGACCACGGTGCGGCGAGGTCAACCGAGGTTCCATCGACCCTCGCGAGCGAGATGCGCGTGTCGCGTCCCAGAGGTGTGGGGTCCCAGTTCCTCACGCTGACGGCCCGGAATCTCAAGGTGATTGCGGCCGACAAGACGTATGCAGCGCTCTTGTGCGTGCTTCCCCTGGTCCTCGCCGCGACGGGATTTCTTGTCGGATCGGAGTTCGGTTTGTCAGCAGACCCCGCGACAGGACTGAACCCCGAGGCCCGGCTGCTCATGCTCGTGCTGGTCCTCGGGTCCGTCTTCACTGGCGCTGCCACGTCGATTCAGGAACTGGTGAAGGACCGCGTCATCTACCAGCGCGAACGCGCTGTAGGTCTGTCCCGCGTCGCGTACGTTGGCTCTAAGGCAGTCGTTCTGGGAACTATCGCTACCGCGCAGGGACTTGTATTCGCGACCCTGTCCCTGTTGGGTCGCCCCGGCCCTGCTGACGCCGTATCGCTGCCGGGCTACCTCGACGTCGTCGTACTGGTCGCGGCGGCCACCGTCGCCAGTTGCATGCTCGGACTACTGCTGTCGAACTACCTGCCGACCCGTGATGCTGCACTACCGGCGCTGGTGATCGCCACCATGGTTCAAGTTGTCTTCTCGGGAGCTATCCCGCTCCGCTTCGGATGGCTCCTGGACGCAGTCGGCTGGATGATGCCCGGCTACTGGGAGTTCCGCGGCATCGCGAGCACGGTCGGGCTGGATGCTCTGTTGGGCATCGATCCGCAAGCGGCCATCTGGCCCCACGTCGCAGGCCAGTGGTGGCTAAGCCTCGTCGTTCTTGTGATCATGATCTTCGCATTCCTCCTTGCCGCCATTGCCGCAACGGGTAGGCACGACCCGGGCAAACCTCAGCGCTAAGGCGCAGACCACCGGCGGCCCCCGCTGTTCGATACCGTGATGCGGAAGAAGAGGGGGGAGGTGCCGTGGCAGGTTCGGACGCGTCATAGTCGGCAATGCCCGCGGTGCCCCTGGAGCCACTTCGTGACAAGGACCCACGAGATCTTGGAGACTTCCGTCTTCTTGGAAGGCTGGGCTCGGGTGGGATGGGAATCGCATTCCTCGCCGAAGGTCGCGGCAAGTGGGCCGTCGTGAAGATGGTGCGGTCCGACCTAATTGACGATCGCACATTCAAGCCGCGCCTCGTGCGCGAGCTCGATGCGATGCAGCGCGTGGGCAGCGAGTACGCCGCATCGATCATGGCCTCGGACGTCGATGCCGATCCGCCGTGGTTTGCCATGGAGTTCATCCCGGGCGTGACATTGGCTCGCAGAGTCTTTGATGCTGGGGTCTTACCTGCCAATGAGGTCGTCGGCCTGGCCGCGGCACTCATCGAAGTGCTCTGGGCCATCCACTCGCAGGGGATTGTGCACCGTGACTTGAAGCCAGCCAACATCATGCTGTCACCCACGGGCCCCAAGCTGATCGATTTCGGGATCGCCGACCTGTCCGAAGGAACACAGCTCACACGGACTGGATCGGTCCTCGGCACCGCTGGTTGGATTGCGCCGGAGCAAGTCCGCGGAGACAGGGCCACATCAGCGACAGATGTCCACGCGTGGGCACTGTCGGTACTGTTCGCGGCCACCGGAGTTCCTCCCTTCGGCGCCGACAGCACGACTGCGGCCATTTACAAGGTCCTAGAGTTCACTCCGGAGGTCCCCGTCACTCTTCGTGCGCCCCTACGCGATCTACTAGTCGCGGCGTTGGCGAAGGACCCGTCGCGGCGTCCTACCCTAGAACGGATCGGGACCGAGCTCCGCCGAACCCACCCCGCCGGCTATTCGAACTGGACCCCTGGCATCACTCCAGCTCAGGTACCCATTGGCGTACAAGCATCGCCAAACGACCATGCACTGCAGACGAGCGTCGGCGCGACGTTCGTGCACTCTCAGGCTAGGCGGCGGACGTTCGCCTCTCCGCCTGGGCCACCCGCGACTGATGAGCCGACTGTAAGCGTCGAAGTTGAAGGGCTGATGGCCACAACACATGATGGCAGTGGCGTCGTCCTCACCGTGACACCGTGGTGGCTGTACATGAACGCCTGCGGCGAAGACTGCGATATCGCCGAACATGAACTCGCGGTCACTTGCGCCGATGTAGCAGGAATCCTCGAAGCGTTGTGGCAGGTGACTGCCGCTCGTCGCAAGCAGGAACTCGTCACTGAGGGAGGGGAGACGATCTTGGTCGAATGGTCGACAGCCTCTGGCCGCGATCCTGCCGGGATGAATCTCGATTGGAGTCGAACCTTCCTGGGACCTGACGAATCGTCTCGGCACGAGGCCGGAGAGGTTATCCCCGGCGCCTATCACGCGGTATTGCTGATGTGGGGAGATCCCGTCGATCAAGGAAGCGAAGTTGGCATCTTCATGGCGGCCCTTGGTCTTTGCTCTCGGTTGTCCCGCGCATGGGCCGATGACCGGTGACGTCCCCGGTGGTGGTGGGTTTTCGGCCTTGAGCGTGGCGTTGTCCACGACGTGGAAGGCCATCGTGCAAAGGTCAGTGAGAACGGACTAGGAACTCACGAGAGGACTTTGCACGA
>JAUPKM010000118.1 GCA_030837445.1 Actinomycetota bacterium | reverse complement strand
TGCTGACCCTGCTGCGGCTTGTGCTCGTGGTCCCGTTCGCGGTGGCGTTGTTTTGGCAGGACGGGCAGTCTGCAACCGCCCGCGTCGTCGCCACCGTGATATTCATGGTCGCCTCGGCGACTGACTTCGTGGATGGGTACCTGGCGCGGTCGCGCAATTTGGTGACTAATTTCGGCAAGGTGGCCGACCCGATCGCCGACAAACTGCTCACTGGAATGGCGTTGATCGGACTCAGTGCCCTGGGCCAGCTGTCGTGGTGGGTGACGTGGATCATTCTTGGTCGTGAGATAGCTGTGACATTGCTTCGATTCTGGGTGATCCGCGACGGTGTGATTCCGGCCAGTCGCGGCGGCAAGCTCAAGACCGCAGTGCAAATTGTGGCGATCATCGGCTATCTGTTGCCGTTGAATCCCGCCGCGTTTGACGTGGCGCAGTGGATCATGGCGTTAGCAGTCGTGCTGACAGTGGTCACCGGTGTCGACTACGCGGTGCGGGCAGTGAATCTGCATCGCCGAGCCGTTCCGGCGCCCGAACCTGGCACACCGTCGTGATCTGGAGGGATGGAAACGATGGGCTCTGACATGCACTCGCAGCAGATTTCGGACATCTCCCGACCCGTCGACGACGCCCACCTGCAAGTCGAACAGGTAGTGGCGGGGCTGCGGGAGGCCGACAGGTCGTTGGCGTGCGCCGAATCACTGACCGGAGGGCGGCTGGCCAGCACTGTCGTCGATGTCCCCGGATCCTCGGCCGTCTTCCGGGGAGGTGCGGTGACCTATGCGACCGAGACCAAGGCGACCGTGCTCGGGGTGCCTGCCGGGCTACTGACGGATCGCGGCCCGGTGGACCCGGAGGTCGCCATGGCAATGGCGTCGGGGGCGGCGAGCCTTTTCGGGGCGGACCTCGGTGTAGCCACCACCGGAGTGGCGGGACCGGACCAGCAGGACGGAGTCGCGGTTGGCACCGTCTTCACCGCGGTAGTTGACACGGTCAGTGGCGTGTCGATTGTCCGGGGGGAATCGCTGACCGGTGATCGGGCCTCGATCCGCCAGCAAAGCGTGGAACTTGCCCTTGCGATGATTCTCGAGGCGCTGGCCGAGCCTCAGCCTGCATGACAGCTGGCCAGGCTCGGAGGCCCGACAGGATCCGGCCCGGGGAATACTGTTCGCGGCCAGCCGGGTTAAGCCACCAGGGTCACTTCGGCAGAGGCGCATCCCGTTGTTTCCTCCTGCCAACACAAGTGGGGCCGTCAGTGAAGTCGGCGATGGGAATCGTCTTCACGCTGACCGTGGATGGAATCTGCGGGTGTAGAGGTCGGTACCTCGGGGTACCGTTGGAGCTGGAGGGAGGTAGTGATGGTTGTTCTTCGATCGATAATCGGCGATGAGTTGCGTTCTCGTCGCCTTGGGCAGGGTCGGACGCTGCGTGATGTCAGCGGCGCCGCCCGCGTGTCCCTTGGCTACCTCAGTGAGGTCGAGCGAGGTCAAAAGGAGGCCTCCAGTGAACTGCTGGCCGCCATCTGTGGCGCTCTTGCCGTGCCCTTGTCGGATGTGCTCCGGTCCGTCAGCGACAAGGCCGCCGATGATGAGCGCCGTGGTCGCGCACCAGTAGCCTGATGTCAGGCAACTGCAGCCTGATCGCGAGTCGCGGATGGCTGTGATCCATTCCGCGCTCGGGAACGCTGAGCGGGACCAGGTCGGGGCCCTCCTCCAGGCGACCCTGCTGGACGTGGTGGCGCTTGCCGATGGTGTGCGGCAATCAGCATGGACAATGGTGGGAGCCCAATCGGCGGACTCGAGGGTTCTGCTGAAGGACACCTATCAGCGACTGTCAAAGGCTGCGGAGGTGCTGGCGCGGAGGATGGCCGCGAGTGGCGTCGCGCCTGATGGGCGCGCGGTGGTCATCGCTGACCACCGGGATATCGGATCGCCAGAGGCTGGCTGGCTGGAGGTGTCGGAGGCGGTCGCAACTGTCATCGAAGGCATCAGCGTCTGTGTGGTCCATGCGCGCGAGCGCTACGACGCACTCCTCTCCTTGGATCCGGTCAGCGCTCATGTCCTGCTGGGTATCATCGCCGGTTTGGAGTCCGAGTCCTGGGAATGGCAATCGGTCGGCGTGAATTGGATTAGTCGAGGTAAGCACGGGTCCTGAGGGCCGCGGACAGAGCCGACCCCACCGAAGTCGTTTTACCGTGTCCCGCTGCGCAGCCGAAGCCCACGCGGAGTCTGTCGGAAGCCGGCAGCCGTCAGCTCAGGTGCGATCGGTGCGGTGGGGGCATCGAGACCGTCGACCCTGGTGATGGTGGCTGTCGGTAGTCGACCGCTCGTGATCGCGGCGCACAGGCAGGCGATTGCCGCTTCCAACGATGCTGGTTCGGCGGGCCAGGTCAACAAGGTGCGCCCACCTCGTTCCAAGTAGAGGACGGGTTCGCCCGCGACCTGAACGAGGACGGCGCCTGCCTTGCGACCGGGTCGGTGACCGATGTCCTGCCCTGTCCGCGCTGGCCAACTGAGCGCGGCGCCGTAGACCTGCGCTGGGTCCGTGGCCGCCAGTAGCACGGGAGCCTGTGTCGGAGTCGCCGCGACGCAGCTGCGGAGGCGATCCACCACTGCTGGCGTCGTGAACTGCGCCGCCCCTAGGCCCTCGACCGCATAGGTACGGATACAGCCACCGGTGTCCTCCATGGCCGCGAGCACGCGGTAAACGGCGGCGAAGCCCCCCGTCACCCGCTCGGCAGTCATCGCAGACCGAGTAACGACAGCGTGACGCTCGAGCAGAACCGCTGCCAGCCCTGCCAATCTTCGAGTCGCCCGGACCTCGCCAGCCTTGGACCCATCGCTGGGTGGGGTGCTCCACGCAGGAATCGACCAGCGGCCCGGCAGGGTCGCTGGCAGCCGCCGGGCCTGCGCCCGGCCGCGTCGGCCGGCGGAACCGCGGGGATACGGGTCCGCGACACGCCTCGGTGCACCTGGAACCGCACGTCGGTGACCGGTCGTACCACTGGCCTGTCGGCGGACGGGCGCGAGCGTGTCATTGGTGATCGCGCCAGCCCACATAAGGTCCAGCGCGGCATACTCGATGTCCTGCGAAGTCGACGACAGGGCCGGTTCGGCGGCCAGTCGAGCCACAATGTCATGCAGGAACCATCCGCCACCAGCGCGCAACAGTTCGAGCACGTTGCTGGGAAGATCCCCCGCCACAGCGGCCGCCTCGGGCAGCACCTCAGTTCTGTCGGCTGGCGCCAGCATCAGCCAGCCATCTCCGCGAGGTAGACCACCTGCCCCACACCACACGACTTCTCCGGACAGCATCAGGTCATCAAGCATGCCCGAGTTGTAGTCGGTCACCCGGCTCGGCAGCACCAGGGTTTCCAGGCTGCTGGCCAGTAGCGGAACGCCGGCCAACTGATCGATCACCCGGAGCAGGGAGTCAGCGCCGCGGGATTGGCCGCCGACGCCCTGCCAGGCCGGAAGGAAGGCCGCCAGAGTCGCGGCGGGCACGGGCTCGGCCTGCTCCCGCAGTACGGCCACGCTGCGCCGCCGTATCCGTCGCAGCACGGCCGCGTCGCACCACTCTGTCCCGGTCCCACCCGGGCGGAACTGTCCGCTGACCACGCGACCTTCCGCGGCCAGGTCCGAAAGGGCACGGATTGCAACCGACACTCCGATTCCCAACTGGTCTGCCACGGCGCTCGGTTTGAAGGGCCCATGGGTGCGGGCGTAGCGTGCGACCAAGTCAGCCAGCGGGTCGGGGACAGGTTCGGTGAACGCACTGGGTACCCCGACGGGTAGCGCGCAACCCAGGGCATCCCGCAACCGCCCGGCGTCCTCGATTGCAGCGATCCGAGTGTCTGTGAGCGTGACCTCTATCACCCGCTTGGAGGACTGTAGGGCGTCAATCCAGGCGTTGGTGCCCGCTCGCTCTGCGATGTCGGCGCGCGTCAGCGGCCCCAACACCCGCAGGGCGTCGGCAAGGTCCTCCGGACCGCGAAGTGCTCGCTCCGGCGTCAGCCATCCAAGTTCCGACTCAACGGCTGAGATGGCCTCGGCGGAGAGTAGGTCACGGAGCTCGACCTCCCCCAGAAGTTCCGCGAGCAGGCCCGGATCCAGGGTCAACGCCTGCGCCCGCCGCTCCGCCAGCGGGGAGTCACCCTCGTAGAGGTAGGCGGCGACATATCCGAACAGCAGCGA
>JAUPKM010000117.1 GCA_030837445.1 Actinomycetota bacterium | reverse complement strand
TGGTGATCACAGACGTTCCGTCTGCCGCAACCTCGGCGATCGGAAACCCCGGATGCTCCAACCCTGGTACATCGGTGAAGAAGGCGTAATTCCCACCGGTGGCCTGTGCCCCACATTCAATTACGTGACCCGCGACGACGGCACCGGCGATTGCATCCAGGTTCGCCGGATCGGCCAACTCCCAGCCATGCCACCAGGCCGCGGGTCCGACCACCAGGGCAGCGTCGGTGATCCGACCCGTCACGACGACATCCGCACCCGCCGCCAGCGCCGCAGCTACTCCCCGGGAGCCCAGATAGGCGTTGGCGGTGAGCGGTGGCCAGCCGACCGAATCGAAGGCCTCCCCGGTATCGAGGTTGAGGAAGGGCTCCGGCGGTCGACCCTCGTCGCCAGTGAGAAGGCCTCCGACCCGAGCCGTCAGGTCGTCACCGGACACCACCGCCACCTTCACCCCGTCGGCCGCGAACTCGCGGATCGCGGCCGCACAGGCTTCGGGATCCAAACCGCCCGCGTTGCTGACGATCCGGATGCCGGCGCTGACGCATTCGGCCAGCACATCGCGGACTTGCGTCACAAACGTGCCGGCGTATCCCCGGCCACCCTTGAGCTTGGATCGGGCCAGGATGGTCATCGTCAATTCGGCGAGCCAGTCGCCGGTGAGCACGTCGATCGGTCCGCCATCGACCATTTCCCGGGCGGCCGAGAGCCGGTCTCCGTAGAAACCGGAGCAGTTCGCGATCCGGACCGGCCTGCGCGAATCCGCCGCCCCGGTCATGAGTCACCACCTGGGGTCGCAAACGTCACCACCACTTGGTGGGCCTCGACACTGTCACCGACCTCAACCAGCACTTCGGCGACCTCCGCGTCGACATCTGCCACTATCCGGTGCTCCATCTTCATCGCTTCCAACACCACCAGCAGGTCACCGGCGACCACCTGGTCACCGGGCGCGACAGCGACCACCGTGATACTTCCCGGCACCGGTGTGCTCGGACCGGCGCCAGCTCCGAGGTCGTCGGATTCCGCGCTCCGCGGTAGTAACTGCCAGCTCGTGTGCTCCCTGGGATCGTCGACGTACAGGGTGCCGCCGTCACCTTCCACCAGCATCGTCACCCGCGTCCGCAGGTCCACCCCGCCGGCCAGCCTCACCCGTGCGGGCAACTGCCACTGCCGGGTATCGCCGAATTGCTGGGCCTGGCCGAGCGTCACAGCGACCTCGGGCAGCCACCGGATCTCCGAGGTGTCCGCGGCGCCATCGGCGGCACCGACGCTGGCGATACCCCACTCCGGGACGAGGCCCTGCCGGCGGTGGACGACCACCCCCGCTTCCGGGTTCGGCAGTCCGACCGCGCGGGCCCCACCGCCGGCCAACACAAGTTCCTGACCGGTGGCCGTCACCACGTTCCGCCAACCCGGCGGCGCCAATCCCTCGGCAACGACCGGAACAGCCGCAGCCAGACACTGCCACGCGCCGGCAGCCGCCACCACCGCGTGCCCTTGGGCGACCGGCACCGACGGCCCGGCCTGGCGAACTTCCGGGTGGTCCGTCAGGAAGGCCGTGTTCACCGACCCGGACAGGAAGGCCGGATGCTCCAGCACCGCGACCAGCATCTCCCGGTTCGTGGTCACCCCGTGGATCCGCGCCGAACGCAGTGCACGAGCGAGTACCTGCGCGGCCTCCCGCCGATCTCTCCCGTGTGCGATCACCTTGGCAAGCATCGGGTCGTAGTGCGGGGACACCACCGAACCGGACGCCACGGCCGTTTCCAGCCTGACTGCGGGATCGGCAACGTCGAAGGTGGTCAACGTGCCGGTGCTCGGCAGGTCGTCAGCCGTCGGATCCTCGGCGTAGAGCCGGACCTCGATGGCATGGCCCCGCGCGGAGACGTCGATGTCCGGCAGCGGTTGGCCCTCGGCCACGTCGAACTGCCAACCGACCAGATCCACGCCGAGCACTTCCTCGGTCACCGGGTGTTCGACCTGAAGCCGAGTGTTCATCTCCAAGAAGAAGTAGTCGGCACCGTCGACCAGGAACTCCACGGTGCCGGCACCGACGTAGTCCACGGCCACGGCTGCCGCGACGGCCGCCTGCTGCAGGCCGTCCCGAACTTCGCTGTCGAGGAACGCGGCGGGTGCCTCCTCGATCACCTTCTGATGACGTCGCTGGATGGAGCAGTCGCGCTCCAACAGGTGACGGACGCTGCCGTGCCGGTCGCCGAATACCTGCACCTCGATGTGCCGGGCAGCGGCCAAGTAGCGCTCCAGGAAGACCGTCGGGTCGCCGAATGAGGAGGCAGCCTCACGACGGGCGCCGGCGACGGCAGCCAGCAGGTCGGCGGGCTCAGCCACCACCCGCATCCCCTTGCCGCCACCTCCGGCGGAGGCCTTCACCAGCAGCGGGTACCCGACCCCGGCGGCGGCCTCAGTCAACTCCGCATCCGTCGCCTGCTCAGCCAACTCCGCCCCCGGCACCAACGGCACACCCGCGCCGGCAACCAGCTGCTTGGCGCGCACTTTGTCCGACATGGCGATGATCGACGCCGGCTCCGGGCCGACCCAGATCAGACCCTGGTCGATCACCTCCTGCGCAAACTCCGCGCTCTCGCTGAGGAAGCCATAGCCCGGATGGACGGCGTCGCAACCCGTGATCCTGGCGGCGGCCAGCAGCTGCTCCCGATCAAGGTACGTCTGCGCGCTGGACACCCCGGTCAGGGCCACCGCCAGGTCGGCCTCGGCCACGTAGATCTCGTCGGCGTCCGGTTCGCTGAACACCGCGATGCAGACGATGCCACGGGCGTGGGCGGTCCGCATTATCCGGCGGGCGATCTCGCCCCGGTTCGCGATCAACAGACGGGTGATGGTTGCGGTCATGAGTCCCTACATCCGGAAGACGCCGAAGCCGCCGGTGCCGGCGACCTCCGCGCTATAACAGGCGGATAATGCCAGCGAGAGGACGGTGCGGGTATCCGCCGGGTCGATGATGCCGTCGTCCCACAGTCGGCCGGTGGCGAACAGGGCCGTGGATTGACCCTCGACCATGGCCTCGAACGCATCCCTCATCGGCGCGAAGGCGGCCTCGTCGAAGTCGATCCCCGCGGCCTCGGACT
>JAUPKM010000116.1 GCA_030837445.1 Actinomycetota bacterium | reverse complement strand
TCGCCGTGGGGTACTCCACGATCTACGGGGACTCGGTCGGGGGTTTCAACCCGGTCAAGGACCTGCCCAAGACTCTCGTGTGGGAGCTGTCGCGGTGGCGCAACGCCGAGGCCCGCGAGCGGGGTGAGGTCGAGCCGATCCCGGTGAGTTGCATCGAAAAGGTGCCTTCGGCGGAGTTGCGGCCGGGTCAGGTGGATCAGGATTCTCTGCCGCCGTACGAGTTGTTGGACCCGTTGTTGGAACAGTACGTGGAGCGGGCTCACGGCCGGGCGGAGTTGCTGGCCGAGGGGTTCGCGGCCCAGACGGTGGACGGCGTGGTCACGATGGTGGACCGGGCGGAGTGGAAGCGTCGCCAGTCGGCCCCCGGTCCCAAGATCTCGGTGATCGCGTTCGGGCGGGATCGCCGGTTGCCGGTGACGTCGCGGTGGCGTGAGCACGAGTCCTGATCTTCACTGTTTCGGCAGGCAAGGCTCGGGCGGGTGGGTGTTCGGGTGCTCGTGTCGAAGTCCGGTCGTGTCGAACCCCCGGCGGGCAGTTCCGGGGCGGTCCGGTTGTTGAATACCGGTGACCGGTCCGCGGAACCCTGTGGTCCGTCGTCACGATCGACGTCCAGCGATCGGATCGCTCGGGAACCGGGCGGCCGGTCGCGGCGCCCCGACCCGAAGAGCGCGAGGAATGACATGGCCGATCCGATTGCTTCCCGTCCCGACCCCGCTTCCGCTGCGGAACTGCCTGCCCCGTACGGCGGTGGCGGTGCTTCTTCGGCTGAGCCGGGGGCTACCTCGGGCTCTTCCGGGCTGTCCCGTAAGGTCCGGGTCCACCATTTGCGGGACCTGAAGGACCGCGGGGAGAAGTGGGCGATGCTCACCGCGTACGACCAGTACACGGCGGCGGTGTTCGAGGAGGCCGGTATCCCGGTGCTGCTCGTGGGCGATTCGGCGGCCAACAACGTGTACGGGTACGAGACCACTGTTCCGATCACGGTGGAGGAGATGCTGCCGCTGGTGCGGGCGGTGGCCCGCAGCACCCGCCGGGCCCTGGTCGTGGCCGATCTTCCGTTCGGGTCGTACCACGCGGGGCCGGAACAGGCGTTGGCGACATCCGTACGGATGATGAAGGAGGGGCTGGCGCACGCCGTCAAGCTGGAGGGCGGTCGGCCCCGGGCGGCCTCGGTGGAGGCGATCGTGTCCGCGGGGATCCCGGTCATGGGGCATCTGGGTTTCACGCCGCAGAGCGAGCACACCCTGGGCGGGTACCGCGTGCAGGGCCGCGGCGAGGACTCCGCGCAGGACATGGTCGACGATGCCCTGGCGTTGCAGGGGGCCGGGGCCTTCGCCGTGGTGCTGGAGATGGTCCCGGCGCCGGTGGCAGCCATGATCACCAAGGAGCTGCGGATCCCCACCGTGGGGATCGGGGCGGGCCCGCACTGCGACGCGCAGGTCCTGGTCTGGCAGGACGCCCTGGGCCTGCGCACCGGCAGGATGCCCCGTTTCGTCAAACAGTACGCGGACCTGCACGGCACCATGCTCCGCGCGGCCCGCGACTATGCCGACGACGTCCGCCGGGGCACCTTCCCGGCCCCCGAACACTCCTTCGACGCCTGAGGGCGAGGCGGCGGTAGGGCTTCGACTCGCGGCGGACGGGCGACGCGCCTCCTCTTGCCGATCGCTCTGAGCATCGCCCGCGGCCGCCCGACCCTTCGGTCCGGCGGCCGCGGGCGGCACCTGCTCGACCGAAGACGTCCGACCGCTGGCCGGAATTTGAGATCATCCTTTCTGCATCACCGGGCTCTCAATTTGAGATCCCTGCAGAGAAATCACCTACCCCAGCGGATGAGGATCCCATACCTGATCGAGCCTTCGTCCAGATTGTTTCCACAGACCCGCGAGATCCGCCCTACCGTCCGGGTCGGAGTCGTACCCAAACGTGATAGGAATTAGGAGCGGGTCAATAGCACGGACTACATGCGTCGGCAAACCGCGCATGGGATACCTGTAGATCGCCACGCGCGGAGGGATGGGACAGCCGCTCAATGCAGGCATCGAGTTCAGGTCAATCATCAAGTTGCCCTTCCTCAACCAATCCAGCTTCTGCCGCCAAACCGAATCAGAGTAGAGGTCGCTATGATCACCCGGAGATTGAACGAGCTGAGCATCCTTCGCTACGGGTCCTCCGGCTTCTGCCTGTGCCACCGCTTCCATCAGAGCTCGTCGGACGGCTACATCAGGCTGACACGCGGCCGCCAAACCGATGCTCAATCTCCCACAATCCATATCTGCGCGAACCAATACGACGGGGATCCCTGTTGGGCTTGCCAGAACTAGTATGCATGCCGTCGATTTTTTCGCAAGGGAACTGAACAGCGCCCGATCCTCAGCACCCATTGAATTTTTTGCTATGGCAGGCAAACCCGTCATGTCAGCGCAAGCACGAGCACGTTGAAAAGCATCGCGCTCCACTAACTCCAGCCAAGCGTTCCTAGCTGCAGCAAGGGGCGAAACATGAGCCGCCACGCCAGAAGATGATAGAGCAGACGCATGCCACCACGACGGAGCCGTACCAGGAGCGGCGAGCAATCCCTCGGGCAACCAGACAGGGTTTCCTGCCTGTCGACCAAGAGCCCACCCCTGGACCTCCGCAGGATCGAAAGATCCGACCCCCAGCCGTTCCCTGTGGGCCGGAGAGTAGCAAATCACACTGTCCGGTGAAAGCCACGGGCCCGCCAAGTTCTCGGCCGACGATCGAACTACCTGATCAGAAATGGATTGGGAAGACACGAGATACTCAGCAGCCTCTGACATACACCGCGCCGCAGCTATCGTTTCATCCCGGTCGATCCCCATCACCCAAGTTGGCACGGAAGGAGTATCACCAAACGCCTCAACAGTGACACATGGTTCACCAGCCATGGCTGTCACAAATGCAACAGGGAAATCTTCAGGTCCGATATTGGCATACTCAGGAAACCCCGCCACGGACAGGCGCCCAGCCCGGGCATGCATCACTGAGACTGTCGAGGACATTGTACCGGATAATTCACGAACGGAAAGATCGTAAGCTTCGGGATGTTGCGGAAATTCACAGTTCCTTAACCAACGAAGGCGATCACAAGAAGGCCAGTCTCCTGCGCACCACAGCTCCTCGGTTCTCGCTATCGCCCGATAAACCTGTCCCTGCGGGGTCAGCGGGAGTCTTGCCACGAACAATGTTACGGCCAGCCTCGCCATTGCCTCGTCGAGACCAGTCCAGAGCGCCTCAGTAGCTGTCACCGCGACCAATCCTGCAACCGAGCGGTGAGCGTGATACTCGGACACCACCCACGCAAGCGGAACGATCGAGTTCCCGATGGACGCTCGGCTTTCTAGCTGCTCAGTCGAATGCGGAAATGGCTCCAGAAACCCTGCAGCATCCAGAGCCGCTCTTAAGTCCCCTGGATCTTCACATCCGAGCATAACCGCAAGGTCAGCAATTGAAAGTGAATGAACCGGGTCGACAATAATCGGAGCCACTGCTGCGTCCAGCTCAATGTCGACCCGGCCAGCACTCTCGGCCAAAACAACATGGCAATCCCGGCCAGCAATGAGCACTGACCGTCGCAACCACCCAGCCATTGCCGCATTGACGTGAGCATCCACTAGAGACAAAGCCCATCAATACCCCGACACACTTGTCTCTCCAGCATGCGTAGTCGTCAGCAGTCGCCTGGAGCTGCTACCCAACATGCCCCTGACGGCAGGCGTGGGGGTCACGTGCAGAGGTGCGGCAGATCCGAGGGTCACGGGCAGAAGCTTCAACCTCTGCAGTGGTTACAGTGATCTTCATGGCGGTCTCCCTATCGTGTGTTATAGAATACACGATGCATGCATAATGCCATTGCGTATTGTAACAGAATCGGGGACACGGGTCAATGGTTGAGCTGGATGTGAATGTCAAGATGTGGGCATGGCTGACTGCATCGACTGTCAACCTTGTCGGAACCCTGTCCACAGCCGCTGCGCTTCCCATTGTCATCTATCAGGCAACAGGTAACGCCAGCGCCGTCAGCATGCTCGCTGTCATCGAGGCAGTCCCATACCTGGTGCTCGGCATAGGTGCTGGATGGATGGCAGACCGCTACAATCGCCAACGGCTCATTATTGCCGGATTCACGCTCTCGGCAATGGTTTCTGCCGTCCAGGCAGTTGGACTATTGAGTGGGGTCCATCTGGTACTCGTTTATTGTTGCGCGACCATCAGTGCCATCGTCTTTACTGGAACGGATGCCGCAGAGTTCGGTTTGCTCCCGCAGGTTATTCCAGAGGACAGACTCCCTCAAGCTTGGGGACTCTCGACGGTCTTGACGAATTCTTGTTCCGTCCTTGTTCCGGCAGTTGCCGCAACCACTGTCGCCCTACTCGGCGCAACACCTATCCTGGTCTTGGACTCCGTCTCTTTCCTGTTGGCGGCCGTGCTCATCTCCCGACTGACACTCCTTCCCCCGGGAGGATCACCGGAGAGTGCTGCTGAGAACAACAATCAAGATGCAACTGGCGAGCGAGGTTGGAGGGCTGGAATAGTGTACATTTGGAGCCATTCCACACTGCGCCCGCTAGTTCTCTCCGGACTACTCAACAGCGCCGCGTTCGGGGCAGTGACCGCACTGCTTGTCGTTTTTGCGGTCGACGCCCTCGGATCACCACCCGCCAGCACTCAAACCGGAGTCACCTTCGCTTCGGTTGCGTTGGGTGGAATGCTAATGGGCCTCGCATTCGATCGCATCTATTCACCTCAGCGAATCCGTCTCCTCACCCTCATCGGCACCATGGGGAGCGCAGGATCTATTGCTCTCCTCATTCCGTCCACTACGGTGATCTACGCTTCTGTGGTTCTCATTCTATATGGCGCCTGCCTCTCACTCACGATTACGAGCGGTATTGTCTTTCGACAATCCGTGGCCCCGGAGTGCATACGAAGCCGTGTAATGACCGTCGGACGAATGATTGCCTGGGGTGGGCAGCCGCTGGGCGCTGCCGCAGCAGGCATTATAGCCACTGCTTGGGGTATTCGCTCAGCCTATTTGCTGCCTACAGGGCTATTTGTGGTCGCATTCATGATTGCCTCCCTCATCGTCCGCCCTTCCCGTACGCAGCTATCTGTTGCATGCAGAGGCTGAAAATAGGCTGTTTCTCTCTTCGTGAGTGATTTATGACCGTGCGTTGGTTCGCGTGATGCGGTCGCGGAGCAGGGCGTACAGGACGTCAATGCGGCGGCGGGCGAGGCAGACCAGGGCGGCGTTGTCGCGCTTGCCTCGGGCGCGTTGGCGGTCGTAGTAGGCGCGGCTGGTCGGGTCGCGCAGACTGGCGAAGGCCGACAAGAACAGGGTGCTCGTGTGGGCGTGGTTGCCGCGTTGGGAGCGGGTCTCGCCCTTGATCGAGATGCCGGAGCGGCGGGTGACGGGGGCCGGTCCGGCGGTGGGGAACGCCGAGCCGTCGCCGACGATGGTGAGGATCTTCAGGGCGGTCCTGAGCCCGACGCCGGGCATCGAGGTCAGGACCGCGGCAAGAGGGTGGGCCTCCAGACGGACCTCCTTGTCCTCGCCGGGGTACAGGTCGGCGATCCGGCGCATCGCCAACCCCGGCAGGTACCCGACGTCGATCCCCAGCGACCGGGTCACCGCGATCACCAGGGCGCCGATCGCGGCGGGCTGGTCCACCACGACCAGGACGCTCCCGTGGCCGGCCAGTTCGGTCAGTACCCGACCAGGGCGGCCTCTTCGTTGGGCAGCGGCTTGTCGCGCAGCCGCTTCCCGGCCGGGTCCAACGCGCACGCCTGGTGCTCGCTCTTACCGACATCCACCCCGCAGTACACCGCGTAGCCCCCGGCAGCGCTGTTGTCCGAACCCGACAACGAACCCTCCCTCATCGCTATGGGCAGACAGACCTACGGACACCGCGCCGGCAGCCACGTTACGAGCAGACAGGGGGACCAACCAGGTCTCTCTCAGCGGTCTTGGCGTCCCCCGACCACGGTGACAACACCCCCCAGATCATGGTCGACAGGGGCGACAAGTCATGCCGCGGCCGGTGGCCTGCAACCCCTCACCGGGGCTGGTCAGCAAGGTAACGGGGCGAGGGCCAGGCGTAGGTGGTGTCGGTAGTGGTGCGGGCGGGCGGTGGCTTGGTGGCTGCGTCGGCATCTGGACCAGGCCAGGGGGAAGGCTTCGGTGGTGGCGGTCAGCAGTCCGGCGGTCTTGGCCAGGGCCAGGGTGTGCAGGCGGTGGTGCTCGGTGACGGAGAGCCGGAGGTGGCCCAGGTCGGGTGGACGGGGTTGGTTGGGGTGGGTGGCGCAGCAATGCGGCCGGGGCCACCCGACACCTTCGCGTCGGGGAAAAGGGGCATCGCAGGCTCGCGATGGAAGCGACCGTCGAAAATTTCAGTCTGAATCAATACGTCGTCGACGACGCCCGCGGCCGGTTCCCGACCCGCGACTCCCTGACCTGTCCGGCAGAAGTCGCTCCCTCGACCCGACGGCCGGGCAAGGTGAAGGCCGTCACCTTCCGCTACGGAGCCGACAATTGCTGTCAGCACCCAACTGTGAGATCGACGCTATCTAGAAGCGGCGACATCCGGCCCGAGGATGTGGTTGTGTCGTCAGTCTCGTGACCCAGCGCGATCAACCGATCGGTACACCGGTCGTCACCGTCCCCCGCGATGAAGCGATGTGGAGGAGGAAACGCCGCCGGTGGCACGTCAGCGGCCGGGGAGGCCCGACCGGAGCTCGCCTGGGCGCTATTCCCACAAAAATACCTGTTTGAATGGTCACTGGGCTACCGTGTGGGACTGTCGCTCGGCGCCGACGGCTGGTTCCGTTCCATGACAATCCATCGTCGAGAACATTCCTCACCTCGGCCGATAATGCCATAGGGAGAGGACGACCGCTGGCTGGGAAGCAGCTCTTGAACTCCCTGTCACGCTGACCAGCATCCTACGATCATGAGACCGATTCCCTATCCCTGCGGGTCCGGCCCTCGTCGCCGCGCTGGTCACGGCGTGCGGCGCCGGTTCCCATCCCGGGACGACCAGCACGTCCGGTCCGGGACCGCAGACGAGGCCGAACCAGCGCCTGGGAACAGGCGTTGATCGCCACTCCGCACGCCGGCCTGACCAGTGGTCGTCACGGCGGACGCGACACCGGGCGATGGGTGTATTTCACAAGCCTGACCACGGATCAGTCCCAGCCAGGACCTCCCGATCGCACAGCCTGAGAGAGAAGTCAACCGGAAGGTGGTACCCATGTCGTCGCAAAGCAAGTTTTCCCGGCGGGATTTCGTCAAGGGTACGGCGGTCGCCGGCACGGTGGCGGCCACCGCCGGCGTCACCACAGCAACAATGGCCACACCGGCGTCCGCGGCAGCCGTCCCGTCCCGATGGGACAGGGAGGTGGACGTCGTGGTCGCAGGAACGGGTTTCGCCGGGCTGGCCGCGGCCATCACGGCGGCCGAGGCCGGCGCAGAAGTTGTCATCATCGAGAAGGCGTCGCTGGCAGACGAGGGCGGCAACAGCAAGGTATCCGGACAGATGTGGTGGACGCCCAAGTCGGGCCAAGCCGACGGCGCCTTGACGTACGCCAAGGCAATGACCTTCGGTACGACCCCTGACGACTGCCTGGCGGCATTGATCACTGAAATGGCCACGCTCAACGCATGGGTCCTGCGGCAGACCGGCGCCACCGCTCAGACGATCAGCGTGTTCTCCCCCGAGCACCCCGGGTTGCCCGGCAGTTCGGCGCAGCAGTCGTACAGCATCGGCACGGGAAACGGATTGCTCTACAAGCCGCTCCGCGCCCGGGCCGAAGCCCTCAAGATCGAGGTCATGTACGAGACGCCGGCGCAGCAACTCGTGCAATCGGCCGAGGGAGACGTGGTTGGTGTCCTGAGCCGCCGCGGCGGCAAGCCGTACTATCTCCGGGCGCGCAAGGGCGTCATCCTCGCCTGTGGCGGATTTGAGTTCGACTTCGAGATGCAGAAGAACTTCATGCCGGCCTGGCCGATCTACGGTCGTGGCACCCCGTACAACACCGGGGACGGAATCAAGATGTGTCAGCGTGTGGGTGCGCAACTCTGGCACATGACCAACTCGCTCGCCGGCTTCGGAGCACTGCTGCTTCCGACGAATATGCCGGGGACGGACATTCCGTGGGTTGCCAGCATCTCGATGCCGTCGTCGGCCAAGAGTTTCATCATGCTCGACAAGAACGGCAACCGGTTCATGAACGAGCGGAACCCCGACCGACATGGCTCTGGTCAAAAGGAATACCTACTCTTCTTCGAGGGTATCAACAACGCTGATTTCACCAGGATCCCGTGGTGGACCGTGTTCGACGCCGACTCGCTCCACAAGGGTGCGGTCATGAATTCCAGCCGCGCGTTCACGTGGTTCACGACGCACTCCTCCCAAACGTGGTGTTCGGACAACCATGAGGCGGTCGACAACGGTGGGATCCTGCGGGCCAACTCCATCAGTGAACTTGTCGACAAAATGCTGGCCGCGCAGTCAGCGACGCAGGCGCGCCTCCACAGTACATTCCC